>CBDUDJ010000022.1:0-11673 GCA_965365885.1 uncultured Gammaproteobacteria bacterium | reverse complement strand
GCGACGGCTCGTGGACCACCGAGGGGACGTGCTCGTAGGCGTGCAGCCATTGCTTCATCTCGTCGTCGAGGTACTCCGGCGGGCGTTCGCCGATACCGGTGATCTTCGCGCCGGCCCGGTGCAGCCCGCGCACGAACTCGCGCTGATTGCTCGGGAAGTTGGGTTCGACGAACAGAACGTGCATCGGTTACTCCGGCGCAGGCTTCACAGCGCAATTTACCTCATCGTTGCGTTGGCTCTGCTACATCTGCTGTGGCTGACGAAAGATCAATATGGTGAGGTTGTGATCTATGGCACGATCTTCGTGGTTTTGATGCTGGAACGGCTTGTTGCCCATCGGCGGGCAAATTGAAAGCAAGTTGCGGTCAGGCTCGCTACGACATCTGTTCGATCCTCTTACCGCTTGCGCTCGCCAGGTCGCGCAGACAACGTTCGCTGTCTTCCCAGCCGATGCAGGCATCCGTGACACTCTGGCCGTAGAGCATTGTGTCTGGTTGCGTGATGCTCTGATTGCCTTCCACCAGATTGCTTTCGATCATCACGCCAAAAATTCGCGGTTCCCCTTCGCTGAGTTGTCGGCAGATATCTTTGCAGACGCTGATCTGTTTTCGATGGTCTTTCTCACTGTTGGCATGGCTCATGTCGATCATCAGCCGGTCCTCGAGGTCCGCCTGATCCAGCAACCGGCTGGCGTAGTGCACCGAGGGATTGTCGAAGTTCGGCTTGCCACCACCGCCGCGCAGAATGACGTGGCAGTCTTCGTTGCCTGAAGTCGAGAAGATCGCCGAGTGGCCCTGCTTCGTGACGGATAGAAAAATGTGCGGGTGGGCGGCTGATTTGATGGCATCCACCGCGACCTGTATCGAGCCGTCGGTGCTGTTCTTGAATCCGATCGGACACGATAGTCCTGAGGCGAGTTGACGATGAATCTGGCTTTCGGTGGTGCGGGCGCCGATGGCGCCCCAGCTGACGAGGTCTCCCACGTATTGCGGCGTGATTGGGTCGAGATATTCGGTGCCCGTCCCAAGTCCCCGTTCGGCGATGTCGCGTAAGACACCACGCGCGACTCGCAAACCGTGGTTGATGTCGTATGAGTTGTTCAGATTCGGATCGTTAATGAGACCTTTCCAGCCTACGGTGGTCCGCGGTTTTTCGAAATAGACTCGCATGATGATGTGGAGCTCATCGGCGAGCTCACCCGCTATGCCAGCCAGGCGGTCGGCGTATTCCAGCGCAGCAGCCGGATCGTGTATTGAGCAGGGACCGATTACGACGACCAGACGTGGGTCATCGCCGCGGAGAATGGCGCTGATCTGTTTGCGGTTTGAAAAGATCAGCTCGGAGGCGTCGTCATCAATAGGCAGTTCCGTCAGGAGATCTTCCGGAGCGATGACTTCTTGCATGCCCGTGATGCGGACGTCGTCTGTGAGGTACTTCATCTGTTTAGCCTGCCGCTGCGAGCAAATCGATAAGTGTACAATGCAACGCAGTGAACGGCGCAAAAACAATGCCTGTAAAAAAGCAATGCCTGTAACAAGGGGCCTGTCAAAAGCAAGCCTGCTGAAAGATATGGGTATCGATGTCTGGAAGCTGCGGCCTCCTGCAGGCGGCCACGGCAAACACTCAGAGCCACACGGGATCGAAGTGCGTGCTGGTGGGCCTGCGCCTGACTCGCGCGGTGTGACCGGCAACAGGGCTGCCGCCGGCAACACGACTGCCGCCGGCAACACGGCTGCCGCCGTGAACGATGGAACTGTTGCCGACGAGCCACTTCCCGCCACAGCGATCGAGCCCTTCAGCGTGTTCTGTTTCGCACAGGGAAATGTGCTGCTCATGTTGCAGGCTACGCACGCAAGGGAGATCGGCCGGCTTGGCCGGGATCTGCTGACAGGCGCTCGTGGCAACTGGCACAGTGGTACGCACGATACTCAAGCCCTGCAGGAAACCGTGTTCAGCTGGCCGCCTGCGGGCCTCAGCTCCACGGAGGAAGAAGCTGTGAAGGGGTTGCAGGCCTTCACCGACAAGCAGTTGTCACAGGATAGTCCGAAGCAACTCATCCTCCTGAATCAATCGATTGCCGATCGCCTGGCCGGTATGGTACTGCCGGAATCACTGGTTTTGTTACCTTCTGTTGCCGAGCTTTCAGACAATTGGGAGCTGAAACGGGACTTATGGCTGGAACTTCAGACATACGCGATCTGATCGAATTGCGGCCGATGGTGGAATCTGATCTTGATCAAGTGGTCGCGATTGAGTTGCATGCCTATGCCTTTCCGTGGAGCCGCGGTATTTTCAGTGAGTGTCTCCAGGCTGGCAACGAATGCTGGGTAGCCTGCATCAAGGACGACGTGATCGGCCACGCCGTGCTCGCGATAGGAACTGCGGAAAGCCATCTGCTGAATGTTTGCGTGCAGCGAGATCTGCAGGGTAGGGGCCATGGCCGGGAACTGGTGCTGCAGATGTTGGCCCGCGCCCGAGACGGTGGCGCTGATGCGTTGTTCCTGGAAGTGAGACCATCGAACTTTGTTGCCATTCAACTCTACGATTCTATGGGTTTTACAGAGGTTGGCGTGCGCCGGGACTACTATCCCTCCCACCTCGGCCACGAAGATGCCCGAGTACTCGTATTGGACCTGGACGCCTATTTCCGCACCCCGGGGATCTGAGGACCACAAAGCACTCACCCTGGCGGACGTCCGGCAGTTATAATCCGGCGCTTTTTTGAGAGTCCCCCATGTCCGTAGACGGCACACAGATAGCTCAACAGGCCGCTACCAGGCGGACGTTTGCCATCATTTCGCACCCCGACGCGGGGAAAACCACGATGACAGAAAAGCTTCTGTTGTTTGGTGACGCTATAAAACTGGCCGGTACCGTCAAAGCGCGAAAGTCCGACCGGCATGCCACTTCGGATTGGATGACTATGGAGCAGGAACGGGGAATCTCGGTTACGACCTCTGTCATGCAGTTTCCTTATCGAGACGCAGTGGTCAATCTCCTCGACACCCCGGGTCACGAAGACTTCTCCGAGGATACGTATCGAACTCTGACGGCGGTGGATTCCGCGTTGATGGTGGTTGATGGTGCAAGAGGTGTGGAATCGCGCACGATCAAGCTGATGGAAGTCTGCCGCCTGCGGGACACACCGATTCTCACTTTCATCAACAAACTCGATCGGGAAATCAGGGATCCCGTTGAGGTCCTTGATGAGATAGAGGACATACTGCAGATCCAGTGCGCACCCATGACCTGGCCGATTGGCGCGGGGCGGCGTTTCAAAGGAATCTACGACTTAAATAAGGATTTGCTCATCTGTTTTGAGCAAGGTCACGGTCACCATATACATCAGTATCCGGAAATAGCCGGGCTCGAAAGTGCCGAGGCGCGAAATTATCTTGGGGAGGATTACGCAGAATTTGTTGAAGAGATAGAACTCGTGCGCGGTGCCAGTCACTCCTTCAACCAGGAGGATTTTCTCAACGCCACTTTGACCCCCGTGTATTGCGGAACGGCCCTTGGCAACTTCGGCGTGCAACAGATGCTTGATGGCTTCGTTTCCTGCGCGCCGCCACCACAGCCACGGCAGACCGATGCCAGAATGATCAACCCCGCAGAGGAGCAGTTCAGCGGATTTGTGTTCAAAATTCAGGCGAACATGGACCCCAAGCATCGTGACCGAATTGCGTTTCTGCGGGTCTGTTCGGGTCGCTACGAGCATGCCATGCGCATGCATCATGTGCGGCTGGGTAAGAACGTCAAAGTGAGCGACGCGGTGACCTTCATGGCCGGTGACAGGGTTCGTTCCATAGAGGCGTTTCCCGGTGACATCATCGGGTTGCACAATCACGGCACGATTCAGATTGGCGATGGTTTCAGCGAAGGTGAAGTACTGAAATTTAAAGGTATTCCGAATTTTGCACCGGAATTGTTTCGGCGCGTTCGAGTTAAAGATCCTTTAAAATCCAAACAGTTAGAGAAAGGACTTGATCAATTAGCTGAAGAAGGCGCCAGTCAGATATTCAAGCCGCTCGTCCGTAATGATCTCATCGTAGGCGCCGTCGGCGTCCTGCAGTTCGATCTGGTCGCCTACCGGTTGAAAGACGAATATCGGGCGGACTGCGTCTACGAAGATGCCGGGCTGTTTTCAGCGCGCTGGGTTACCTGCGATGATCCGAAGATGCTCGAGGAATTTACGAACAAACACCGCGCGCAATTGGCCGTTGATGGTGGCGGATATCTGGCCTACCTTGCCCCGTCGCGGGCAAACCTGACGCTGGCTGAAGAACGCTGGCCGGAAGTTCGTTTCTCGAAAACCCGAGAGCACTGACGGTGCGTTGGATGACATGCTGCTAACTGGTTCCTGTCCAGAATGGACGGCAACCAGTCAGTGCGCTTTTTTCACCAGGCCGTTAGCCCATTAGTGATACCGTTGGCACGCCGCACCAGGCTGAGGAATTCGAATCGATGCTCGCAAGTCTGAGTGAGAAGTTCGCCAATTTGTCACGTGATGACAAGAGCGATGAATTACAGGCAGCATGCCTTGTGACCCAGGCCCTGGATGCCAGCGTGGAGCTTGCGTCGTTGAGCCTGCAGATGAAGAACCTGGCAGCTGGTTGTGTTGCCGACATCGATCCCTGGAACTATCTGAGGCAAGCGGGCTTCAGCGGTAATGCGGACGATTACGCAGCACTTGATAACAGCAGAATGGATCTCGTCCTGCAGAACCGGCGCGGCATTCCGATCACGCTCGGGGTCGTGTTGATCCACGTTGGCCGAGAGCTTGGGTATCGCACGCAAGGTGTGAACTTCCCGGGTAATTTTCTGGTTCGGGTCGACGATGCCCTGATCGATCCCTTCCATATGACGCAGACCAGCGAGGAAGAGTGTCTGCGGGAGAATCGCAACGCGACGGCGGATGCGTTCGTTGCTGCGCCACCCAGAGTCATTGCATTGAGGATGCTCAACAATTTGAAGTTCAATTTCGCAGCACTTGGCAGCTGGGACCGCGCGCTCGACATTCTCGACTATCAAATGGCAATGGAGCCGGGGTCAGCGGGTCTGCATATCGAAAGAGGTGATTTCTGGTCGCGCCTGGATGCCATCGACATGGCACGGCAGGCCTATGAACGGGCAGCTGAGCTGGTGGCTGCAGCAGACTTCGCGAGCCAGTCGCTGGTGGCCGGTCGCCTGGCGGCGCTGCCGGGACGAAAGGATCCTCTGCACTAAGTCACGTCATGTCTTCGTAGGGATTGTCCATGTCGAGGCTGACACGCTTGCCGAAGCCTGGAATCTCGATGCTGTCTTTGCTGATGGAGAGATCTTCACCCGTTAGCACACCTTCGCCAAACTGGTAGATAGGTGCGACCTCGCCGCGGTCGGTTGCCGAGTCATAATCGGTTGCTGCATTTGTCACCGATTCGTTCTTCCGGCGATAGGTCTGCATCTGCTTTGCCCCCCAGCGCTTCGTGAGCATCTGCTGGGTTATGCGGGGAGACAGAAAAAAGCCGGTTGCGTTGTTACCACCAAAGCCTTTTGAATTGACAAACGCGCCATCCAACTGAGCAGGATCAAGTTCAAGATGTTTCATTGGTAGAGTCAGATTGCTGGCGTGTACATCCTCGGCGATATGATCAATTGTGGTAATGCCTGGTAACAGGCCATGTGCCCAGGTCCCCAGTACCGCGGCAAGCTGGTCGCCACCGGCAGGCGCCATCGAGTGACCGACGTAGGCTTTCACGGCACCGACCGGCCAGTTTTCAATGCCGTTAATTTGCGCCAGTTTGTTGAGAATCTGTGACTCGGTGACACGGTTCTGTGGAGTGCCGGTGCCGTGTGCCTGCATGTGAGTACCGTTGCGTAATCCTTCCTCGCCAAGAATGGCACGAGCGAGCCCCATCGCCTTACCCACCGTCAGATAATTTCCAATGCCAGGTCCGGGAATGGATTTTTTGTAGCCGTCGGCGTTTACATAGACGCCCCCTACAGAACCGAGAATCGGTGCGCCGAGTTCGAGTGCCAACTCGTCATCCATGATGACTGTGTAGGCGGCGGCTTCGGCGACTGTAAAGCCTGCATTGCTGGAAAACGGGCGACAAGCGCGGCGATGGTCGGCTACAGCACTGCCGTCAAGTGCCATCAGTTCTTCGTCCTCGGCAAGTGCACCCATCGTGCGATAGCCTTCGATCACTTCCGGCTCTACCGGCGCTTCTGAATTCCCCACCATCACGACGCGCTTGCGGCCGCTCATGATGTCCTCGATGCCGTGGCGAACACAGTAGAGAAACGTTGCGCAGGCACCAATGATGCCCGCGGTTCCGCCGACTGATCCGAGCACATAGGCGTTGATGAAATCGCCCGGCATCTCGGGCAGACCCAGTGGGACGTTTTTGGATGTTGGCCGTTTGCCGATGAGCGGATTCTGCATCATCCCGCCGTAGCCGGGTGCATCGAGTTGGCCCATGGCACTGCCGGAGTACACGGCGATCTGATCAGGGGCCACAACCTGCTTGATCGTCTGCAGATCGATCCCCATGGACCGTAGAGCATCGGATGCACCGTAGACCGCAAGCTGCAAACCTCTGGGATGGTTGCGTGACTGGTAGAGTTCGCCGGGATTGAAACCAGTTGGTACCTGTCCCGCGCTGCCGACGCGTGAGATCCGCCGATCCGGGAAGAGGGCATTCAGCTTGCCGCTGACGGCGATCTTCACCTGCCGATCGTTGATGGCCTCGATTTTCCAGTCGGCCGGAATTGCTGCAGGCAATTGCCGTTTGTTCATGACGAAAGTCAGTGGTTCTGCATCGTTGGCTGATTGCAGTTTTGCCGCACGTTGCACATGCACGCTGGCAGGATCGAAATTCTCGATTCGTCGAATCAGCGTGTGTTCATCGATGTATCGTTGCGTCTCGGCTGTCGCGGGATCCTCGCTGATTCCCATCAGTGCTGCCAGGCTGCGATAGGTCTGGAGCTTTTCGGCGGCACCCAGTGCGTCGATGACCAGCCTTCGATAGGCGTGATGAAACGACATGCGACCGGCTGGATTGATTCCGCCGAAGCCGACGATCACAGGCATTCTGGTCAATGGTCAGATCCTTTCGAGTGCAATAGCGGTTGCTTCGCCACCACCGATACACAATGCGGCGATGCCGCGCTTTTTGTCGAGTTGTTGCATGGCATGGGCCAGAGTGACGATGAGACGGCTGCCGGTTGAACCAATCGGATGGCCCTGGGCGCAGGCTCCGCCGTAGATGTTGACCCGTTCGGGGTCGAGGTTGAGCTCTTGTATCGCGAGCATCGTGACCATGGCAAAAGCCTCGTTGATCTCGAATAAATCCACGTCCTGCACCTGCCAACCCGTCAAGTCGAGCAGCTTGCCGATCGCTCCGACGGGCGCGATAGTAAACTCGCTTGGATGTCTCGAGTGCGTGGTATGCGCAACGATACGTGCGAGAGGCGTGCGGTCCTCGAGTTGCGATTCGGTTGCGAGCAGGAGGGCAGAAGCACCGTCTGAGATAGAACTCGAATTCGCCGCGGTAATTGTACCGTCGGCTTTGAAGGCCGGGCGCAGGGTCGGGATGCGCTCGAGCCTGGCGCGTCCGGGCTGCTCGTCATCGGTGATCGTTGTCGTGCCAGATTCCAGTGGTTCTATCTCGTGCGTCAGCGAGCCGGTTTCGATTGCCCGGCGTGCCCGTGTTACCGATTCAATGGCGAAGGCATCCATTGCTTCGCGCGAGAGTTGATATTCGTCCGCGGTTTGTTGCGCGAATGAGCCCATGGAAGCTCCGGTTTCTGCGTCTTCGAGGCCATCGAGGAACATCGAGTCCTGCAGGTTGCTGTGACCCATCCGCAGTCCGCTGCGCGCTTTGCCCAGCAGGTAAGGCGCGTTGGTCATGCTTTCCATGCCACCTGAGATAACGACCTCAGCACTGCCAGCGCGAATCAGGTCGCAACCCATCATCGTGGCCTTCATGCCCGAGCCACACACTTTGTTGAGAGTCACAGCACCGACGGCGTCAGGTAGCCCGGCGATGCGCATGGCCTGACGGGCGGGTGCCTGTTTCAACCCGGCGCTGATGACGTTGCCCATGATCACTTCATCGATCCCGGCGCTGTCGATGCCTGCCTGATTGACACAGGCCTTGATCGCATGGGCACCGAGTTCCGGTGCAGTCAGGGTTGCCAGCGCCCCCTGAAAACTGCCGATCGGTGTGCGCGCGGCACCCAGGACAAAGACTTCACGGGACATAGTGCATCGGGCTCGGTGATGAAACGCCACATTCTACCTGCCCGGGGACGCGAAGCTAGCGGGATCGTCAGTGTTCGAGAAAACGAGGGATGAGTTCAACGAAGTTACAGGGTTTGAAATTGACGTCGAGCTGGTCGTGGAGAATTTTTTCCCAACCGGTCCGGACGGCGTTGCTCGAGCCGGGTAGCGCAAATATCAAAGTCGCGTTGGCAATTCCGCCTACTGCTCTGGATTGAATTGTGGAAGCGCCGATCTCCGCAAAAGAAATCTGCCGAAACAACTCGCCGAAGCCGAGAATCGTTTTGTCGAACAGCGGCAAGAGAGCTTCGGGCGTACTGTCGCGACCGGTGAAGCCGGTGCCGCCGGTCGTGATGACGACATTGATTTCGGCGTCTGCAATCCAGCGTGAGACGGTTGCGCGAACCTCAAAGATACTGTCCCGGACGAGCGCGCGGTCGGCCAGCCTGTGGCCGTCATTTGCGATGAATTCCGCCAGCAGTGCGCCGGATGTGTCTTCTTTGAGCGTCCGGGAATCAGAGATCGTCAGAATGCTGCAATTGAGCGGGGTCATGTTGCTTCCAGTAGGTCGTTTTCAGCCGTTTTGTTCGCGTTTTCGTCGCTTGCACAGCGCTTAGCAAGCCCGCCAGCCGATCTGTCGGCGTCTTTATCGATTTCTCTAATGAAATCTGTGACTTAGATCCGGTCATCCCTCTCTTTCCAGCGGCTACTCAGGACCGGTTCGACGATTGCCTTCGCGCAGGCAAGTAGCTAGAGTACCGGCCAATTCTATACCTATGTCTCGCCTGTGGATAAACAGCTCGTTGAAGGTGATAGGCTCTTTCTGATAGCCGAGAGTCTGGCACAAGATTTTTCTTTGTTCCCGCGTGCGGTAAGCGATGAATCGCTGCCCGGTTGCCTCAGTCCCGCGGAGATCCATCGGCGCCAGGAACATCTCGGTAACCTCGACGTTGATTCTTACATAGAAGATGTGGTCGTACGTGCCGAAGACCCGGGAAGGACGGCTGCGCCGGTTATTATCCGACAGCTCGGCCGCGTAGTTGAGGAGGTTGCCGAAGGGCCTTTCTTCGCCGCGATCATCGAAATGGATTTCTCAGGTGAGCAGCGTTCCATTGGCTTCATCGCACAGGACCGCTCGATACTCAATGGCGTGTGGGGTCCAGCACATCATCTGCTCGCTGCAGACAGGGCACAGATTTATGCCAAGCGTGCGTTGCCGATCGTCACGCTCATGGATACCCCGGGGGCTGATCCCAAGGAAGAAGCCAACCGGCAAAATCAAGCCCACAGCATCTCAAGACTCATCGCGGAGATGAGCAACGTTGACGTGCCGAGTGTCGGTATTGTGTATGGCCTTGGCTACTCAGGCGGTGCAATTCCGCTGGCAGCCAGCAACATCATTCTTGCCGTTCGCGATGGCATATTCAGCACCATCCAACCGCAGGGTCTGGCCAGCATTGCGCGGCGCTTGAATCTGTCCTGGCAGGAGTGCGCGAAGTACGTAGGTTTGTCCGCCTACGAACTCTATGAGCAGGGCAACATCGATGGCGTGATCGACTACGAGCCGAGTGATCCGAGCATTGCTAATCTGCACGCTGCAATCGTCGCCGGGATAGAGAGGGTGGAAGGTCGGGCGAAGGAATTTGTCGCGGACAACCCCTACATCCTCGATCACTACAGACAAAGTCTGCAACGCTACCTCAATCCGTCTCAACAGCTTCAGACGATGCAGTCGAGTGCCTCTCTCAAACTAACCAAGAACCCCACCGAGTATCTCAATGTTTTTGGTGTTGCGTATCGCTACTTGCGTTATCTGAAGGTTCGCCAGCGTATCAAAGCGACTACGACCCAACAGTATGGTCGATTGGCCGATCAGGAATTGCCGCGCGGTGAGTTGGATACACGCGCAGATCTCGAGCGACGGCAGACATTTCTGAAGTGGCTGCAGGACCCTGACAAGGTCGTCTACGATGATGCGCTTTCCAAAGCATGGAAAAATTATCGGGAAAAGAAACAGGCCGTTCATGACGAACGCGGTCGAATCGCCCAGTTACTGTTTGGTGAGCCGAAAAAGAACTACGAGGATGCCCGCTCTAACCTACTCGGCACCGTCGGCGTTTTTCTGTACAACCGCTGGAAAGCAGGCGCCGTAGGTAACCTTCGTGCGCTCCGGGAACTGTTAGAAGAGCCTGCTGAGATACAGCAGATCCTCCGGGTGTCCGACCTGCCCGACCCTCGATCGCTTGTCGCGGCGCTGCGGGAAGACAACGCAATATTGCCCCTGCTGCGGGACTGCTTCTCCCACGAAGGCAAAAAGCTACTCAGCGACTCCGGGGTGGAAGAGAAGTCCGATGTGTATCTGGAAACACAACTCACCGCAGAGCTGAATCTGGTCATATCGGGTAACTCGCTAGCTGCGGCGCTCGAACTGAAGACCGAAGAGTCCTCGACAATCGTCAGCAACCGAGATGTGCTCAGTGCCCGCTTCCCCGGTCTCATTAATGCAGCCCAACAAGCTCGGGACCCGGTGCCGTTCAGTGACATGACTGTTCTGGACATTCTGCAGGCCGACGAACTGCGACTGGAATTCATTATCGAGTGTGAAAACCTGTTGCTGTTTGATTCGGTCTACGATCAGATCATTGCAAATCTGGATTCCATCGCTGAGGAGGCCCAGGCGGGACAGTCACTGTCTAAAGCATCGTTGGCGGAACTGATTGAAACTACACTTGCGCTTGCGGCGCAGGGCGTGACGCTTGGTTCGGTTGCGGTGGATCTTCCCGCGGAACAGCGTGTTGCCGCCCTTCGTGATCAGGTGGTCGACTGGTATCTGCGAATCATCCGGTTGCCCCGAGACACCGAATTTTTCCGCTCGGTTGAAGAGTGGAAAAAGGTTAGTTTTCCGTATCTATCCGATGCGCTGTTCGTGGTTGTCACACATCTCTTCGAAAGCCTACTGCTTTCCTATGTGCAATCCGAACGTGACGGCAAGACCTATCAGGGCAAAATTGCGCCGAAGAATATCGGCCGGCGCAAGGATTTCTGGAATCGCTTGAACATGGCCTACCGCGATCTGTTGCTGCAGAACGTGCTGCGCGATGTTAAAAATCAGCGGAAAACCGGCCATGAAAAATTCATTAAAACCTTTTTCAGCGAGTTCGATGAAAAATATGCGGATCTTCTGAGTTCCGACCCCCGGTCGTTTCCCGGCTTCAGAATATCGATCGAACAGGCACTCTCAAAAGAAGTGCCCCCTTGCGGAATCGTTGCCGGGGTCGGCAAATTCAACGGCAAAAACGGCGATCTCAAAGTCGGGGCTCTGATCTCCAACACCGACTTTCAGGCGGGTGCATTCGACATGGCCAGCGCGGAGAAATTCTGCCGTCTGCTCGTTGAATGTGCCGAGCAGC
>CBDUDJ010000021.1:0-11707 GCA_965365885.1 uncultured Gammaproteobacteria bacterium | reverse complement strand
ACTCTGCAGGTAAAGCCGCCGTTATCGGCATGACGAGGACGCTCGCCAAGGAGTGGGGACGATTCAACGTTACGGTAAACGCTGTTGCTTTCGGAGCAGTGGACACCCGCTTGACCGCGCCTTACGACGACACGCCGCACCTCGTGGAAGTAAAAGGTAATCCGACACGGACCGGCCTCACGCGCGAACAGATTCGGCACAGCGAAGCCGGCTCGCCGCTCGGCAGAATAGGCCAGGTCGAGGATGCAGCCAACTCGATTTATCTGTTCTGCATTCCCGAATCAGACTGGATCACCGGAGAAATAATTAACGCCAGCGGCGGCGTGAGAGGGTGAGCGCCCGCGGCGGGTAGAAAGCCGCGGCGGGTAGAGCGCCTGCGGCTGCTAAAAAGCTGCGGCGGGTAGAAAGCCGCGGCGGGTAAAGCGCCCGCGGCTGCTAAAAAGTCGACAACGAACCGTCAGAACAGTCCAGCCATCCGGGCATAGTGATCCAGCAGCAGCAGGATAAAAAGCGCCATCAGATAAACGATGGAATAGCGAAACATCGCCAGCGGCGCCCGCGGGTTGCGGTTGCGCAGGAGCACGACCGCCCAGTAAAGAAAACCGGCACCCAGCGCGGTGGCTCCAGCCAGATAAAGGTAGCCGGCCATGTCGATGACAAAAGGCAACAGGGTCGAGATGAACAGGATGATCGTGTAATACAGGATATGCAGCCGCGTGTACTGCTCACCATGAGTCACCGGCAGCATGGGAATGTCTACGGAGGCGTACTCTTCTTTGCGATCGAGCGCCAGGGCCCAGAAGTGAGGCGGCGTCCAGGCAAATATGATCAACACCAGCAGCAGGCCACCGGGCTCAATACTGTTGGTAACGGCCGTCCAGCCAAACAGCGGCGGGGCTGCGCCAAACAAAACGCCGATAACAATATTCTGCGGCGTGGCGCGCTTGAGGAACATCGTGTAGAGCAGGCCGTAGCCAACCCAGGAAGCCAGATTCAACCAGGCGGTCAGCGGGTTGACGCCAACATAGAGCACCGTCATCCCCGCCACGCCGATGGTACCTGAGAAAAGTAGACCCTGGCTGAGGCTGACCCTGCCGGCGGCTACCGGCCGGGATTTGGTCCGCGCCATGCGGGCATCGATTTCCGCATCTGCAATGTGGTTGATGACTGCGGCGGAGCCTGCTACCAGGCCAATGCCGAGCGTGGCAAGCAGCAGCACGTCCAGCGGCACCATGCCCGGGGTCGCCAGAAACATGCCGACAATCGCGCACAACAGCATGAGCAAAACCACACGTGGTTTGCACATCTCCAGATAGTCATGCCAGGTCGCGCGCGCACGCTGGGTAATCTGCGCTACTTCTACTTCGCCCATGCTGATCGGTCGTCCACCCTTAAAAGCAACGCGCAAGTGTAGCGAAATTCACCTCCACAATCACGTCTCAAGCAGCATGGTAGCGTTGTTTCGGTCTGCAAAACGTGTCAGTCTTTTTTCCCTTTAACTTCTGCCGTGGTGAGATGCGAATCGTCTGTTTTCTGTTGATTTCCGCCTGCTGGCTGGTGAGCCCGGGAGCCTGCGCGCACGGTGGCGTCGTCCTCGAAGACGATCTCTGCGTGCTCAAAATCGGCTTTCTGAAGGCGCATTTCACCGGTTACCAGCCACGTTGGAGTGGCAATGAGGAGTTCTGCGAGGACATTCCCGTCGTCGGCAACAGCGTGTTCGTGATCGACTACCTGCACGACTTCCTGCGGGAAATGCAGGTGGACTTCCGCATCATCAATGACGTCAACGGCGTCGGCATTTTTGCCAGCTGGGACGACGTGCAGAGCATCGCGGATCTCGATGCGGCCACAGTATTCTATCTACCCCCCGAGGTGCGCTACGACGGCGTCTTGACAGCAGAACACGAATTTGTCGAATCGGGTAACTACATCGGCGTGGTAACTGCCCACCACCCGACGCAGGACAAGTCGTACAACGCTGTCTTCGGTTTTGCCGTGGGATATGGTGGCATTGGCTATGTGCCGCTGTTTCTTGGCGTGTTCCTGCTCGCACAGCTCATCTACTGGATCGTCTCCGGCGGGCTCAAACGTTTCTTCGCCACCCGCGCAACTGTCCAATGAGCCGGCGCGGCTGGATCCTGAGTATCGCGATCGCAAGCGCCTTTCTGTGCTACCCCACCGACTGGTATCCGGATTCTCTAAGAATCGCAGTTGCACAATGGCTGGGGCCGGACGGCTACCGCCCGCTGCCGCCTGCGGCTGCAATCAGTAACGATGAAGCAGAACCGCCCTGCCCGCCGGACCCGGCGGCATGGCGTGAAGCCAGCCAGATCGACGGTGTCGCTATCCGCCGTTCAGCCAACTGTGTGGCGGATGATCCGTTCGCGGTCGCCGCGTTTGTTCGCGGTACCAACAACGTCTCTCAGCAAACACTGCTCAAGAGTGGCTTGGCGCCCGACGCGGTCGTCAAAGGCCGCGATCTGGATGGCGATGGCGACCCTGATGAAATTCATGTACGCCTGGAAGTGGTCGAGTTGAACGGCGGCTCCCCCGAGGCGCGGGTACCCGTGACGCAATACGCCATTGCCCCGGGGATTACTCCCGGATTGTGGGTATTCGCGCCGAAAACGAGCGGCATGGCAACGGAAAATTTCGAATCGAACAATGCGCGCACCATCCTGCGGGCACCCTCACCCGTAATCCGCGTAGAACAGGGTGACCGGGTGCAGATCACCCTGGAAAACGCCCACTACCTACCTCACACCATCCATTTTCATGGGGTCGATCACCCATTTCTCGATGCCAATGGCGAAGGCAACGACGGGGTGCCAATCACGAGCGAAAAACCCGTCATGCCCGGCCGCGCCCGCACCTATGAGATGCAACCGCGGCAGACGGGGACAATGTTCTACCACTGCCACGTGCAACCGCAGGTGCATATAATGATGGGCCTGCAGGGCATGTTCGTCGTCGAGGCAAATCGTCCGGACAACTGGCTGCAGACACTGAACATCGGCGCCGGCCATGTCCGAGTGCCGTCTGTGGCCTCACGCGAATCCTTCGATCGCGAATACGACCTCCACTACCTGGACATCGATCTCCAGTTGAATCAGCTCATCAGGCAGCACAACGACCCACGCGTGCTCAACGAATGGTTGCATCAGCGCTACAACGTCACTCAAGCGACCGCCGACCTGTTCACGCTCAATGGCCGCTCCTTCCCCTACACGTTTCGGGAGTCCCTGATCGTTACCAGACCCGACGAGCGCATCAAGCTGCGTATCGCCAATGGTGGTATGAATCCCATTGCCCTGCACACCCATGGACACAAGACCACGATCACTCACTATGACGGGGTCGCAGCACCACCTGCGGCGCGCATTACCCGGGATGTCGTCTGGATAGCAACAGCACAACGGCTGGATCTCGAGCTCGAAACGACCAACGACGGCCTGCATTCCTATGGCAGCGGGGTCTGGCTCCTGCACGATCATCAGGGCAAAGGCATCACCAACGATGGCATCGGTCCCGGCGGCAACATAAGCGCCATCGTCTACGAGGAGTATCTCGGCGAGGACGGCTGGCCGATGTCGTTCGGCATGAAATGGAATCGATTTTTCAACGAACGCTACTACCTCGGTGCGCTGTCCGTCTTCGACGACGAGCGCTTCGCACCCGTGCAAAGCGACGTCTGGCGACTACTTCGCCTGGCAGGTCTGTTCGTTGCTCTGGGCGTTATCGCGGGGGATCGCATTGTCGATGTTGCGGCAATTGCTGGTGAGACCCAATCGATGAGGCACATACCGACGATCAAATGCGCCGACATGGCCGAGTGCACTGCCAATGGCCGATGCCTCAGCGGCTGGTGGTTGATCTCCCTGCTGGTGCCGGCATTGTTGACGGGCGCTGCGGCATTGGCAGCACCACCAGCTACCACTGAAGATACACCAGATACGATAGATGCCGTAACAACCGCACAAATCCACCAGCACCACGCCGACCATCCTATGCAGTTTGATGCCAGCGGCATGGTCATGAACTCAAACAGCTCCGAACTACCGCGAGATTGTACGGCGATCAGCGGCGATTACGAGTTCGAGGTCTCTGCTGGCACCGAGTTCGCTGCCCGTTATCCGGGTACCACATACGCGATGAGCCAGCATGAGTATGTGGTCGAACCCTGTAGCCGGGTCACGGTAACGTTCAGCAATACCGACGAGGTGCGCCATCAATGGATGGTCCACGGGCTGCCGAGGTATCTTTACCCGCAGGGCATGTTTCACCTGGAGGCCGCCGGTGGCGCCCGGCAGACTGGCACATTTATCGTGCCTTCCGATGATCGCACTTATCTCGTTCACTGCGACATAACACAGCACATGGAAAAGGGCATGAAAGGTCAACTCATCGTCGGCAGCGGCAGTGGCGACCTGTGGGCGGTGCCGGGAATCAGTGGACCATTCAATAATGACGATTACTCAGCTACTTACAGCTTGCTGGTGTTGGCACTTGCCGTCACTGTGGGCATGCTGAGCACGCTGTGGCTGCTGTGGCGTTGAGATGATCTTACAGGCTGACGCCGACCATACCGGGTACCGGAATTCATGAGCGAAGATACGCAACACAAAGCGATACCAAAATCGAAACTACGCCGGGTACTGCAAGCCATTGGTGCGGTCCTGGTGACGCTCTTCGGGCTGTGGTTTCTCTTCGGTATACCCGCTTATCTGCTGTTCGGTATGTTTTTCGAATAACCGCGAGTTCAAGGCTACGGCAGGGTTTCTCTGAGCAGCTTCGGAATTTTCTTCTGACCTTCGATTATCCAGTGTGGCGTCCCCTTCTCCGTGCCTGCAGCTTCGAGCCCGGCGTGAGAATTGACTATCCCCTCGAGAAGGGATTCCTGTTCCGGTTCCAGGTCGATGAAGAACACGTGCTTGCCTTCGCTCAACACCTTGTCGAATCGCTTGAAATGCGTGTTGCTGCGTTGAATACCGATGAAGCCGCCTTCCCAGGTACAAAAACCGAATAGCACAACGGACAGAAAGATGAATGGGACCCAGCCGGCCGCCGAATCCGTCCAGTTGAACAAATAGGCACTCGCCAACACTACGCCGGCGAGCAAAAGCCCGACCAACGCACCAATTTCGCCGGAGTGGATAACATCCTTTTTCATGATAGAAGGCACGTTGTGCAGGTGATCGTGCTTTTCGACCTCGGTGTCATCCAGACTGAGGATGTGTATCTGGGGGGTGGCAACACCCGCCGCTTCGAGTTGCTCTTCGAAGATCTCCAGGTCATCCAAGTCGTTACTGATGAAGTAGTGTCTCAGTACCTGCATTTCGTATCTCTCCTGTCAGCCTAGCGCGCGGCCTGACGAATCATCAATGCTCCGACACAGTAAAGAACTGTGCCCAGTCTGAAAAGAAAATCTCCCTCGTGTCGAAAGTGTACTCACCTTCCAGAAACATCAGGAGAATCAAAACCAGAATAACGAGCGGTGGCACGAGGATCGCACAGGCAATAGCAAGTCGTTCCCACATCATGTGCATGAACACGGCAACAATAAAACCCGCCTTCAACATCATGAAAGTAAGAATCAACGTCCAGCGCAGCAGTCCCTGGAACTGCATGTAATCCACCATGTATGACATGGCGCTCAAAACAAACAGCAACCCCCAGATCCAGAAGTAAATCGCTATCGGATGTTGTTGACCTTCTTGAGCCATGCTTGCTCCTAATTAATTTCTAAGCTGCAACCCGCGTTGCCGTGTTCACCAGGATGGGCGAGACAATCCCGGAGAGTTACCACAAATAGAAAAACGCAAAAATGAAGACCCACACCAGATCAACAAAGTGCCAGTAGAGACCCATCGTCTCAACGATCTCGTAACGTCCTTTGCGGCCGGTCATGAACCCTGGCCGTTCGTTGTCGAGATCACCACGCCTTACTTTGAACGCCACGATGACCAGGAATATGACGCCGATACTCACGTGCGTGCCATGAAACCCTGTGATCATGAAAAACACGGCACCAAACTGTGGAGCACCCATCGGGTTGCTCCAGGGCCGCACGCCTTCGTCCACGATCAACTTCGTCCACTCGAATGCCTGCATCCCGACGAAACTTGCGCCGAATATCGCGGTCGCGATTATCAGCCAGAAGGTGACGTTCTTGTTTTTCTCGTAACCGAATTTCACCGCCATGGCCATGGTGCCGCTGCTGGAGATGAGAATGAACGTCATGATGGCAATCAACAGCAACGGGACGGAGACGCCGCCAACGTCGAGGGCAAACACCTCACTCGGATTCGGCCATTCAACCGTGGTGGACGTTCGCACCGTCATGTAGGAAACGAGAAAACAGGAGAAAATGAAGGTGTCACTCAGGAGGAAGATCCACATCATGGCCTTACCCCAGGGGACATTCTTAAATGCCCGCTGATCCGACGACCAGTCTGCGACTATTCCTTTGAGACCAGGCTCTAAAGACGATTCTGCCACGTTTTAACCCCTTCCTCTTACGCTCGTTTTAAGTTCGTTTCAGGTTCGTTTCAGTTTTGCCTGTCGTGCTGGCTGCTCAGGTGGACAACAGCAAGCCGAACAGTACCAGCCAGACTACCAGCAGGTAGTGCCAGTAAACCGCGCACAGCTCCACGCCCAGATCGATCTTGGTTCGGTCATCGCCGCGCCAGACGCGATTGGCCGTTTTCAGCCAGGCTACCAACCCGCCGAGCAGGTGCAGGCCGTGTATTGCTGTAAGCGTGTAGAAAAACGCATTGGCAGGATTGGCTGAAATGCTGAAACCTGCTGCGTTCAAATCCTGCCAGACCACCAGTTGACCGACGATGAAAGCGATCGCAAACACGCCTCCCGCCATCAGACCCTTGTTGCGCTGCGTCTCGTTGGCTTTTTTCGCGCCGTTCCAGCCCCACTGCAGCGCCACGCTGCCCATTACCAGCAATGCGCTGTTGAACCACAGTAAGTCCGGTTCCTGCAGCGGCCGCCAGTCGCTGAGCTCCATTCGAATATCATAGGCACTCAAAAACAGAGCGAACAGAGAAGTCGCAACCGCAAGAAATACACCTAATGCGACTTTAACCGGCGCCAGGCCTTCAGTGGCTCCGCGCCCGGCAATGCCAAAATCCTGCACTCCTTCCGCGCTGGCACCGAGCCAGGGCTTGACGTGGATCGTCTGCCGAACCAGCCACCAAACGACGCACGCCATCAGCAAGCCAAGAAAGACGAGCGTCGATGTCACGACTCATTCTCCGGTGCAGAGCGGGACTCCGCCGGGTCACCGGCGCCGGACTCCGCCGGGTCACCGGCGCCGGTTGCATTGGCCAGCATTGGATCGTCGGGTGAGACGTTTTGCGGGATATAGTCCTGCGGTGCGCCAGGGACACCGAAATCGTACGCCCAGCGATACACGAGGGGCAGTTCCGGACCGAAATTGCCATGCTCAGGCGGCGTTTTCGGTGTCTGCCATTCCAGCGTAGTCGCCTCCCAGGGATTACCGCCCGATTCCCTGCCGCGGAAGTAACTCACCGCAAGGTTGTAGAGGAAGATGATCTGGACCACCGCGACAAAAATCGCGGCGATGCTGATCGCCGTGTTCAGATCATGCGCAGAATCCGACATGAACGCGGTATCACCGTAGGAGAAATACCGTCGTGGCACGCCCTCGAAGCCAAGATAGTGCATCGGGAAGTAGATCGCGTACGTGCCAAGGAACGTCAACCAGAAATGAATTTTGCCCAGCGTGTCATCGAGCATCCGCCCGGTCACCTTCGGATACCAGTGATAGATCGCACCAAAGACGACAAGAATCGGCGACACCGCCATCACCATGTGGAAATGGGCGATTACGAAGTAGGTATCCGACAACGGCAGATCAACCGTGACGTTGCCGAGGAACAGGCCTGTCAGCCCGCCGTTGACGAATGTGAAGATAAAACCGATCGCAAACAGCATCGGCACGGTCAAACGTATGTTGCCGCGCCACAGCGTGAGCACCCAGTTGTACACCTTCAGCGCCGTGGGCACCGCGATGATCAGGGTGGTGGTGGCGAAGAAGAAGCCGAAATACGGATTCATCCCGCTGACATACATGTGGTGCGCCCAGACAACGAAGCTCAGCGCACCAATGGCGATGATTGCCCAGACCATCATCCGGTAGCCGAAGATGGCCCGGCGGGCGTGGGTGCTGAGAAGATCCGAGACGATGCCGAACGCAGGCAACGCAACGATATAGACCTCGGGATGACCGAAGAACCAGAAAAGGTGCTGAAAAAGGATCGGACTGCCGCCGTCATAAGAGGTCTGGTCGCCCATGGAAACTATTGCGGGCATGAAGAAACTGGTGCCAAGCGTGCGGTCGAGAATCATCATGATCGCGCTGACGAAGAGTGCCGGGAACGCGAGCAGCGCAAGTACCGTTGCCATGAAAATACCCCACACCGTGAGGGGTAAACGCATCAGCGACAAACCACGGGTGCGCGCCTGCAGCACGGTCACTACATAGTTGAGCCCACCCATCGTGAAGCCGATGATAAACAGTGCCAGAGACACGAGCATCAGAAGGATGCCGAGACCCGAGCCTGGCGTACCCGGCGAGATCGCCTGCGGTGGATAAAGCGTCCAACCCGCCCCCGTCGAGCCCCCCGGCACGAAAAAGCTCGCGACCAGAATCAGCACAGCAGCGAGATACACCCAGTAGCTGACCATGTTCACATACGGGAAGACCATATCCCGGGCACCGCACATGAGTGGAATCAGATAATTACCGAACCCTCCGAGAAACAGGGCAGTCAATAGATAGATGACCATGATCATGCCGTGCATGGTCACGAACTGCAGATAGTTGCTTGGGTCTATGATCGCGAAGCTGTGCGGGAAGCCCAGTTGCAGCCGCATCATTACCGACAGCACCAGGGCCACCAGGCCGATGGCAATCGCCGTCAGGCTGTACTGCACCGCGATGACCTTGGCATCCTGGCTCCAGACGTACTTACCGATCCACGTTTTCGCGTGGTAAAGCTCCATTTCCTCCGTTTCTGCTGGAGGAACATAAGAATCTGCATCATGTGCGATGTCGGCCATCGATCAATCCTCCGCGCCAATGTTGAAATTGGACGTCGCTCTTGGTGAACCGGAAAGTGTGTTGATATAGGCAACAACGTCATTGATCGAGTCTTCCTCGCTCAGGAAGGCTGCCATCATCGACATCTGTTGACCGTATTTGTCGCCGCGGTGTTTGCCGCGAATACCCTCTTTGAAATTGTGCAACTGGCGGGCGAGATACCAGTCACTCATACCCGCTTGCCTGGGTGCATTTGTTGCCGCGATACCTTCGCCATTGACGCCGTGACAGACACCACAGGTTACATAGATGTCCGCGCCGTGTTCCACGTCACCCTGGATCGTCTGCTCAGCCGGCTCATCCGGGAAGGTGCCGATATAGGCAATGACGTTGTTGACGGCGGCGTCGTTCACGAGTGTTGCGACCATCGGCGCCATCTGCCTGCCGAATTCATCATCCGGATGCGCTCCGCGAGCACCTGATTTGTAGTATTGGAGCTGACGGCGGATATACCACTCACCCTGACCGGCAATCTTCGGGGCATTCAGCAGCGGATTGCCTTCGCCCTGCTGGCCGTGACACGCAGAACAGACCGCGTACTGCGCCCGACCGATCTGCGGATCGCCAGGCACTCTGGCCAGCACCTGCGCATAGGTGGATTGTGTCGCAAGCCAGGCGTCGTAATCCGCCTGCTCATCGACAACGACCATTCCACGCATCGTATGATGACCAACGCCACAGAGTTCCTCACACAGCACTTCGAAGTCGCCGGTACGCGTCGGGGTAAACCACAAGAAAGAAACCAGACCCGGTACCAGATCCATCTTCACTCGAAACTGCGCCACCGCGAAGTTGTGTAGGACGTCTTTCGAGCGCAGCAGCACTTTCACCGGCTGATCAATTGGTAGATGCAGTGTGTTGCCATCCACGAGAACATCGTCCTGGCCGTTTGGATCGTCGGCTTCCATCCCAAAGGGATTGGCCTGGGTGACATAGCGCGCTTCGACCGCGCCGAATTTACCGTCGGCACCAGGCAGGCGGAATCCCCAATGCCATTGCTGGCCCACTGCTTCAACTTCAGAGGCATTATCCGGGGGCGTTACGAACTCCGCCCAGACAAACAACCCCGGTGCCAGCATTGCAGCGACGCCGATAGAGGTGAGTCCGGTCAGCCACAGCTCGAGCTTCGAGTTCTCAGGGCGATACTCTGAGCGCCGGTTTTTATCGTAGCGATAGCGGTAGACCGCGTACGCCATGAAGCCGTTGACCGCGACGAAGACAACCCCGGTCACCCAGAAGGTAAGATCCAGGGTGAAATCGATGGTGCTCCAGTTCGACGCCAGCGGCGTCAGATACCAGGGGCTTATGAAATGGAACAACACAGAGCCGACGGTCAGGACAATGAGTGCAATCACTAACGCCATATCTACCTATACCCCTTCTACCTATACCGCATAACAGCCCCGCGGCAACCTTCAGGGCTGCGGGTGCCAGATCTGCTATTTTTAATTATGTCGATTCTCTTTGTCTCGTTGCAATTTTACGCTGTTTCTCTACGCGTCGTAATCGCGTTGATACCTAGTCTGCCGCGATCAGCTTGACGAGTTCAGCTCTGATTTTACCGATGTCCTCTTTGCGAAACCCCTGGTGGACGTGGTGCACCACACCGTCACGATCGATCAGGAACGATGTAGGCAGCGCGCTCAGTCGATAGGCGGCCGCGGCATTTGCCGATGGGTCGCTGGCGACCGGATACGTCACCGGATACTGCGCCAGAAAGCGGCGACCAGCAGCAGGATCGGCATCGAGATTTACCGCAACGATTTCGAATGCATCTCTGGACAGTTCGCTGCGCAGCCCATCCAGTGCCGGGAGTGACTCGCGGCAGGGTCCACACCAGGAGTCCCAGAAATCGAGATACACGACTTTGCCACGAAAGTCCGATAACGAGAGGGCTTGCGCCTTTGCGATATCGGCGGCGCGCAAAGGCGGCAGGGTAAAATCTGGCGCAACGTCACCCTTTTCCACCGCAAGTAGATTGGGTGTCTGCAGGCAAACGAGCAAAAGCAGCAGCCAGGACCACGCAACTAAACGCGTCCCGTCTCCACCAAATTCCCGTTTCTTATTCCACAGACGTTCAGGCTGAATCGCTGGCAATCTCAAATAGGACCCCTCAGCCGGAGAGTCTGTCAGAGACCGTAGCTTATGGCAAGACGTGCCCTGGCGGACGGTTTGCGCCTCCCGGGTGGCGCCAATCGCAGCACATTTATCAAGCACTCACATGCTCGATTAATACTCGCAACATCTCGTCGAGAAACGAGCAGTGGGCGCTTGCCGCACTGCTCGTGTCAGTAACTATTGCACTGTGCGTTTACGGCGTGCGTATTTGCGACTACGCACGCCGGGGAAAAAAGACTATTCTAATCGCCGAAAAGTCGTGCTGAGCGTAATCACCACTGTGGGGAGCAGGAGTGGCATCGAGTTTGGGCAAGACGATTGGCGAACCAACAGGTGAACCAATAGGTAACCTCATAAGCAACACATCAGGCACCACACATCAGCTATCCGCGGTCTTCAGCGATGCGGCAGGGCAGGATGTTGGCGCAACCTTTGCAAGCCTCGCCGAACCTG
>CBDUDJ010000020.1:0-11746 GCA_965365885.1 uncultured Gammaproteobacteria bacterium | reverse complement strand
GCAAACTGACAAAATCGAACAGCTCACCGTCCCCGAGGTGTGATGGCACCACATTTCTCAAACTGCGTGCAATGCTTTCAACTCGCCCCGGATTGGCTGCGTCCCAGCCACCAAGCATCTCCTTGATGACCTGGCGCTGCAGATTTTCCTGCGATCCGCACAGATTGCAGGGGATGATCGGATACTGTCGATACTCCGCCCAGCGGGCGATGTCTTTCTCTCTGCAGTAGTACAGGGGCCGGATAACCACATTGCGACCGTCATCACTTTTCAATTTCGGTGGCATCGCTTTCAGCCGCCCACCATAGAACAGATTCAGGAACAGCGTTTCGACCACGTCATCAAGATGATGCCCGAGGGCAATTTTGTTGGCGCCGATGCGCTTGGCAAAGCTGTAGAGAATGCCACGCCGCAGCCGAGAACAAACCGGACACGTTGTCTTGCCGACCGGTGTCAGTCGTTCGACCACGCTGTAGGTGTCTTCTTCGATAACGTGATAGTCAACGCCGATTGCCCTCAGATACGCAGGCAGAACTTCCGCTGGAAAACCGGGTTGCTGTTGATCGAGGTTGACAGCAACGAGTTGGAAATCGATCGGCGCGCTGAGCTGCAGGCTCATCAGGAAATCCAGCATCGCATATGAATCTTTACCGCCGGACAGGCAGACCATGACCTTGTCTCCCGCCTCGATCATGCCGTAGTCGACGATTGCGTTGCCGGTCAGCCGTCTCAGCTTCTTCTGCAGCTTGTTGGCCTCAAAGCCATCCCTGCGCTGCATCGCGCGCAGCTGCCGCGCCATCAGTTCAAACCACGCAACACGATAATGGGCGGTGTTGAGATGAGTGAGCGAGTGCCCAGCATACCCACGAGCAGAATCAGACCCGCACCGACGAAAGGACCCGCCAGCCACAGCCACGGATGGGCGTTCATCTCCAGCTCAAACACCTGAGATTGGAGGATGGCAACCGTGACCTCCGCCCCCACCACCGCGACAATGCCGGCGAAGAGGCCAAGTGCTGCGAACTCGGCGGCCAGCGAACCGGCAATCAATTTGCGCGTACCACCCAGTGTTCGGATAAGCGCATGTTCACTCATCCGCGCATCACGGCTTGCCTGAATGCTGGCGACGAGGACAAGACAACCCGACGCCACCACCAGCGCCAGAATCAGTTCGACTGCCTGAGTTACCCGGGCGATGATGCTGCGCAATTGCTCGATGATGGCGTCAACTTCAATCACCGTGATCGTTGGATGCTTCGCAAGCAGATCATTCAGAAAACGTTTCTGGTCCGGCTCGAGAAAAAAGCTCGTCATGTAGGTCGCCGGAAAATCCTCCAGCACGCTTGGCGAGAAAATGATGAAGAAATTCGGCCGCATGCTTTCCCAGTCCAGATGACGCAAGTTCGAGATTTCTACTTCGACAATCTCTCCGGCAATGTCGAACGTCAGGGTGTCACCGACAGACAGTCCTAAATCTCGTGCGTAATCGTCCTCGAGGGAAACGAGCGCTCGCGTTTCATCCGCGCTCCACCATTGCCCTTCGACGATTGTATTGTCTTCGGGCGGCTCGGCCGCCCAGGTGAGATTACGACCGGAACGCAGCCTGGGACCGTCGCCGCCCTGTGGCCGGACACGTTCCTCCCACTCCTCTGCGGCCACACCGTTGGCCCGGATCGCCCTGCCCCGGATCATCGGATACAAGCCGCCTTTCTGGTTGCTGACACTGGCGATCATCGAATCGATCGATGCCACATCTTCGGGAGAAATGTTGAGAATAAAATGATTCGGTGCGCTCTCGGGAACCTGATTGCGCCACTCATCCAGAAGTGAGGTGCGCAACAGGAGAAGGATCAGCAACAACATGATCGCAAGCCCGAAGATCAGGATCTGCGCGGTGTTTTCGCGCCGACGACGCTGCAATCCTGCAAGGGCCAGGCGCCAGCTACTGCCTGCCTGCATGCCGATCACCCGGCCGCCCCTCAGCAACAACGTTGCCAACACGCCAAAGAGCAGCATCACTCCCAGCGCCCCGATCAGTGTATAGGCCGTAAGCCTCAGTGAACCGCTGTACCAGACCAGCAATCCTAGGCTCCCGGCAATAGCTGCGCCGTAACTGATGATCTGCGACGGTGGCGCAGCTCCAAGATCTCTGCGGATGACCCGCATCGGGGAGATGTTCCGTAAATGGATGAGCGGTGGTAACGCGAATGCCAGCGCGCAGATGAATCCCGTTGCGGCACCAAGCAGCCACGGCCGGGCGCTGGGCATCGGCAAAGCGATCGGTATGAGGCTCTGCAGCACAGTGACGATTGCCAGGTGCAGCAGGCCGCCGATCATGAGCCCCAGGGCCACAGCTACAGTGCCAATTGCCAACAGCAACATGAGATAGCCGATGAGAATCTGATTCGGCGTCGCTCCGAGCGTTTTCAGAATCCCGACATGGTCATAGTGCCGACGGGCATAACGGTGAGCGCTCAACGCCACAGCGACACCGGCGAGAAGTACGCCAAGCAAGCCGCCAAGCAGTAGAAAACTTTCGGCCCGATCCAGTGCAGAGCCTATTGACGGGCTGCTTTCGCGAATTCCGCGCCACCAGAAATTCGGCTCCAACGGCAGCTCGTCTTTCAACGCTTCAAGCGCATCGTCTTCGCCTCGCAGCAACAGGCGATAAGATATCCGACTGCCTGGCTGCACGACTTCCGTGGCCGGCACGTCCGCCATGCGCATCAGCAGGCGCGGTCCGAGATCGTACATGCTGCCACCACGATCCGGTTCCTGGGTGATTACCCGACCGATCCGCAGGGTGGCAAATCCGACTTCGATGGAATCGCCCACTGACACTCCCAGCGCTGGAAACAGTCTCGAGTCCAACCAGACCTCACCAAGCGCTGGCAGATCCGTGGTTGGGCTGCCCGGGGTAAAAGGCGTCTGCGTTACTTTCAACGTGCCACGCAACGGATAGGCACCATCGACTGCCTTGACGCTGACCAGCTGGTTTTTGTCATCTCCGACGAAGACCATAGATGGGAACAGCATCGTGTCCGATATATCCAGACCGCGGGCGCGAGCGGCTTCCCTGAAGTCCTCTGGAATGGCCTGGCCACTGCCGATGTAACGGTCGGCCGCCAGAAAATCGGAGGACTCATCGATCAGCGCCTGGTGCAGCCGGTCGACAAAAAGGCTGACTGCGGTCACCGTGCCAACCGCCACCATCAGCGCAATGACGAGCAAGCCCAGCTCACCGCCACGCCAATCGCGCCAGGCAAGGCGCAGCACAAAGGAGAGGTTCATGAAACGATTCTCCCGGCATCAATTTCCACGATGCGCTGACAGCGTTCTGCAAGACGGTCATCGTGGGTCACGAGTACTAAAGTGGTCTCGAACTCCTCATTGAGTTCGAACAGGAGATCAATCACCTTCGCGCCGGTAGCAGTGTCAAGATTGCCCGTCGGTTCATCGGCAAACAGGACTTTCGGTCGTGACGCAAAGGCTCGGGCTATGGCAACCCTTTGTTGTTCGCCGCCGGACAGCTGACGCGGATAGTGACCCATCCTTGCGCCAAGGCCGACTTTTACAAGTAACTCCTGCGCATCGGCTGCCGCGGAGGTCTCACCGCGCAACTCTCCGGGAAGCATGACGTTTTCCAACGCGGTCAAGCTGCCCAGGAGCTGAAAAGTCTGGAAAACGAAGCCAACCTGTTTGCCGCGAACGATCGCCCGTTCTTCTTCATCCAACGCCGTTAACTCAGCACCAGCGAGCACAACGGTACCGCTGGAAGGCAAATCGAGTCCCGCCAGGATGCCGAGCAACGTGGTCTTGCCACTGCCGGATGCGCCGACAATTGCAATAGCTTCCCCTGCGTTGATTTCAAGATCGATGGCATCCAGAATCGTGAGTTCGCCTTCAGCTGTAGGCACTATTTTGTCGACATCGGCCGTTTTTATGACAACACGATCCATATTCATCCTGGCTCTGACCGGTTTACTGCTTGCTGGCTCAGCATTCGCGCAATCAAACGCGACAATTTTGGTGATGGGCGACAGTATCAGCGCAGCCTACGGTATTCAACGCGAAGAAGGCTGGGTGACACTGCTCGAGGCTCGGCTATCGAGCAACGGCCAGCCGTGGCAGGTGGTCAATGCCAGCATCAGCGGTGAAACAACCGCGGGTGGTCTTGCGCGTCTACCAAAGGCATTGGATACGCATAATCCGCAGCTGGTGATCATCGAACTCGGAGGTAATGATGGCTTGCGCGGCTATCCGATCAAACGCATTCACAACAACCTGGCAGCAATGGTGGAACTTGCGCGGAGCGACACAAGCCAGGTGCTGATCGTCGGCATGCAGATACCGCCGAATTACGGCCCGCGCTACACCCGCGAATTCGCAGAGATTTTCAAAGACGTGGCAGCCGCCACCGATTCACAACTCGTGCCCTTCCTGCTCGAAGATGTGGCGCTCATCCCGGAACTGATGCAGGACGACGGCATTCATCCAAAAGCCCAGGCACAACCCATGCTGCTCGATACGCTCTGGGCGTACCTGCAACCTCTGCTGCAGGATTCCTGAGCCGCTAAGCGTTTTGCAACACGTTGCTAGGAATTCGTAGCGCCAATGTGGCGCTCACCACGAGCTGTCGCGAGTTCGACTTGCCGCTGCCGCTCGCGCAAACCTGCTCTGCGATCTTCGTCGAGCTCATTGACGCAATTCGGACAACTCACTCCTTCGAGGTAGTCCAGCGAGGCCAGTGCCTTCGCATCGAGTGGTCGCCGGCACGCGTAGCATTGCTCGTAGGAGCCCTCCGCGAGCTGATCATCGAGCGACACGCGCTGATCGAATACGAAACACTCGCCCTGCCAGCGGTTGTCGTTAAGCTCGACAGTCTCCAGATAATTGAGCACCCCGCCTTCGAGTTGAAATACCGCCTCGAATCCCTCAGCGAGCAGGTAAGCCGAGGCTTTCTCACAACGGATACCGCCCGTGCAGAACAGCGCAATCTTTCTATCTCGTCGGCGATCGAGGTTTGCTGCCACATAGTCAGGAAACTCACGAAAGGATTTCGTTGCAGGGTCGCACGCACCGGGGAATGAGCCGATAGCGACCTCGTAGTGATTTCTCGTATCAATCACCACAACGTCCGGCTCGGCAAGCAGCGCGTTCCAACCCGCGGCATCCACGTGCACGCCCGTGCGCCGGGCTGGATCGATATCCGCCACGCCAAGCGCGACAATTTCGGGTTTCAGCTTTACCTTCAGACGGTAAAACACCGGATTGGCCGAATCGGCCGATGAGTACCGGCACGCCATCGCGGCAAACGGCTCGTACCCGAGCAACTGCTCACTGAAGGTGTGCACTGCAGACTCCGCGCCGGCGAGCGTGCCGTTGATACCCTCCGCAGAGAGCAGAATCGTGCCCTTCAGAGAAAGTTGCGCCGCTGAGCGTTCGAGCGTTTCGCGCAGCGTGTCGAGATCGGTGAGCGCAACGAATTTATAGAACGTCAGGACTCTCATGCATCATCCCTGTCGCCTGCCTTGCCCCCGAGGCACGGTGGTGACAGCGGCGCGCTGCCGAAGCGTTCACGCCATTCGGCCTCGGTATAGGTATGTACAGCCAGGGCATGCACACCTCCTTTGAGCTCATCAGCGAGCACCTCATGGACCGCCCGGTGCCGGGCAACCGGCCGCATGTCTGCAAAGTCATCAGAAACCAGCACAACTGAAAAATGTGTTTCTGAACCCGCAGGCACGTTGTGGCCGGAACTTTCGTTGCTCACATCCAGGTGCTGGAGTTCGAAGCTACCGAGAAGCTTGTCATTGATGATGGTCTGTAACGACACGATCCCTTCCGGAAATTCAACCTGGTCTGATTATACCGTTCTTCAATCCTGCGGGCGTATGAGGACAACCGAAATATTGTCACCACCACCCTCGTGATTGGCAGCAGCGATGAGTTCGTTCGCAGCAAGCTCGAGATCAGCCGAATGCTGTTCGAGTACCGTGGCAATCTGGTTGTCTGAAATCATGTCCGAAAGGCCATCGCTGCAGAGCAGGAAAATGTCGCCCACGCTGTAAAGGCAAGAGCGAACTTCCGCGTCCACCTCCGCAACAAGCCCAATGCCGCGGGTAACCACATTGCGGTTGGGCGCGACGAGCGCTTCGCTTGCGGAAATCATTCCCTGATCCACCATCTGTTGCACAAGAGAGTGATCAGAGGTGAGTGCGGTGAGCTTTGAGCCGCGCAGACGGTAAGCACGGGAATCCCCAACATGCGCAATGAAACATTGTCCACGTTCAGCCCTCACCCAGACCACCAGTGTAGTGCCCAAGTTAGACGTGCGGCCTGGTGACTGCGCTAACGAGAATACCTTGCTGTTAGCCGCGGCCACTGCTGCGAACACATCGTCTTCGGTGATCTTATCTAAGGCCAGCAACACAGCGAGGATCTCATCGACGGCCGCTTGACTTGCAACCTCACCTGCATCGAGACCACCCATACCATCGGCGAGCACAGCAATGGCTTTCGACTCGTCACAGGCGATGTAATCTTCGTTGTTCTTTCGAACCTTGCCAATGTCAGTTCGACCGATGATTTCCACAAAATTTCCGTTACACTTGTTCGCTTTCCCGGGTCTGGAATCCGTCTATGTTAGCTGTCATTTCCCCCGCCAAAAGACTGGATTTCAAAGCGCCATCGACCAGCGCCAGATACAGCCTGCCAGTTTTTCTCGACGAATCAAAACAACTTATCAAGGTCCTGCGCAATAAGTCACCGGCTGATATTTCCCAAATGATGAATCTCAGCAGCAATCTTGCTGACATCAACTATCAGCGCTACGCCGAATGGCAAACGCCATTTGACGGTGGAAACGCAAAACCTGCTGCGCTGGCTTTCAAAGGTGACGTTTATCTGGGCCTGCAGGCCGAGTCATTTTCGCCACGCGACTTCGCCTGGGCACAAAATCATCTGCGCATTCTTTCCGGCTTGCACGGAATTCTCAAGCCGCTGGACCTCATCCAGCCCTATCGCCTCGAGATGGGAACGAAGTTCGCAACCGGTAGGGGAGAGAATCTTTATGATTTCTGGGGCAGCAAAGTAACCGATGCTCTAAATGAAGCGTTGAGCACGCAAAAGCGACCCATCCTGATCAATCTGGCCTCCCATGAATACTTCGAGGTCGTCAAACCCGAAAAGGTCGACGCCCGGATCATTACACCCCGCTTCAAGGACTTAAAAAACGGCCGCTACAAATTTCTTTCGTTCTACGCCAAGAAAGCTCGTGGCCTGATGACCCGTTACATCGTGGAAAACAGGATCTCGACACCCAAGGCGCTGAAAGAATTCAACGTCGCCGGTTATTACTTCAGCGAGTCGCAATCGCGTGGCGATAACTGGACGTTCCTGCGAGACAAACCCTGCTGAGCCCTTCTACCCGCACAGCCAACCGATTCTCAGCGCGGCTCGCTGCCACCATCGTTGACCAGGTCGGCCAGTTGCGTTTTACGCAGCCGCAGATGATCCGTGCGTTTTCTCTTGGCACGGATGTTGAGAATTTCCACGCCGAAGGAAAATGCCATCGCGAAGTAGATGTAGCCTTTTGGCGTGTGAAAATCCAGACCTTCGCCTATGAGTGTTAGTCCGATTAGAAGCAGAAACGAAATAGCCAGCATTTTGATCGTGGGATGATCTTCGACAAAGCGGCTGATCGTCGCCGCCGCCATCATCATGACGATAACGGCGCAGACGATCGCAGCAACCATCACCTCGACGTGCTGCACGAGACCTACTGCTGTGATCACCGAATCCAGCGAGAACACCACATCGATCACCGCAATCTGCAGCATGACGCCGAGGAAGCTGGCCGATCTCATTTTGTGATTCCTGTGTGCTTCCCCTTCCAGCGAGTTATGGACTTCACGGGTCGCTTTCGCCATCAGGAATGCACCACCAAACAGCAGGATGAGGTCACGACCTGAGATACCTTCGTTGAACACGCTGAAGAGATCCCTGGTGAGCCCCATCACCCAGGTCAATGACAGCAGAAGACCGATTCGCATGACCATGGCGAGCGTGAGGCCAATAAACCGGCCACGTGCCTGTTGCGCCACCGGCAGGCGACTCGTGATAATGGAAATAAAGATGATGTTGTCGATTCCGAGCACGATTTCCAGCGCGGTCAGCGTGCCGAAAGCGGCCCAGATACTAGGATCCAAGAGGAAATCAGTCACCGGAACAACTCGACTCAATATGCGAAAGGCCAGGCAATTGAAGCATAGCTTTGTGGCTACCGCACCCGCGCAAGCTTGGGTACCATTGCGGCTTCCGGGCGCTTACTCACAGGCGGCATACACTATGAATAACGATAAACAGACAACTGAAATCGAAGCTGCCGTTTTCCGCCGTCTTGTCCAGCACCTTGATGCCAACAAGGACGTGCAGAATATCGACCTCATGAATCTGGCAGGCTTCTGCAGAAACTGCCTGTCCAAATGGTACGTAGCCGAATGCGAGGAAGCTGGCATCGAGATGAACTACGAAGCTGCCCGGGAACGGGTTTACGGCATGCCCTACAGTGATTGGAAAGAGCAGTTCCAGAGTGCTGCAAGCCCCGCCAAACTCGAAGAGCTCGAAGCTCGCAAACCGGATTGATCAGGTACGCCATCCCATGTCACGAATAGAAACCCTCTGGCGCGAATGGCGCACATTCATTGTCTTCATAGCAGTGATGCTTGTGTTTCGCTCGGCCATCGCAGACTGGAATCAAGTCCCTTCCGGCTCTATGGTGCCGTCGATCTACATCGGCGACCGAATCATTGTCGACAAACTCGCCTACGATCTGAGAGTGCCTTTCACTCTGTTGCGCATCGCCAGCTGGGAGGACCCGCGACGCGGCGACGTCGTGACTTTCCCATCACCGGAAGATGATCGTCTGCTGGTCAAGCGTATCGTGGCCATCCCTGGTGACGTGATTGCTCTCGAGGATAATGTGCTGTCGATCAATGGCGAGCGTGCAGTCTACGAACCGCTCGATGCCGGGAGCATCGCGCAAATCCCCGTGCACGATGCACACCGCTATCAGTTTTTGCAGGAAAGCATCCTCGGCCGCGACCGAACCATCATGCTGCACGTATCCGATTACGCGAACGCGGGCAGCAGCTTTGCGCCGATCGAGGTGCCTGCAGGCAAATACCTGATGATGGGCGACAATCGTGACAATTCGAGAGATTCACGCGTTATCGGCTTAATCGGCCGGGAACGTATCCTCGGGCGGGCCCAGACCGTGGCATTCTCACTGGATTACGAAAATTACTACGCGCCACGCTTCGATCGTTTTTTTACAGATTTGCCCTAGCAGCCTGCTATTCAACAGGCTGCTTAGCAGGGGCAGGAGATCGGCGCGAAATTTTCTTCACGAGCCAGACGAGCAGACCGGCCAGCACACCCACTGCCACAAACACAGCCACGAAGAGGATGCTGGTCAGGAAGTAATTCCACAGTTCGATCCGATCTATTCCCCAGCTGTCTGCGAGCCAGACAATCGAAAACGCAACTGCAAAAGCGCCGAGCACAATCGTGCGACCGAGCCGGCTCTTTTTTACCCTGTTAGTCCGCAGCAGGGAATCGACCATATGCGCAAAATCCCGCGATTGATTCGCCAACTGTACATCATGTCGCTCCAACGACTACAGTCCTCCCCATGGCCAGATCCCGTCCTCCATTCTTTGACAACGCAGATCTCAGCGGCCAATCCTTCGCTCAGCAGGAACTCGGCGGCGCGGTTTTCGATGGTTGCACGCTCGTCGGCTGCAGCTTTCGCGGTGCTGATCTCGCGGCTGCTACCTTCAATCACTGCAATGCGTTCTCGCCGGACACCGACGAATCCGTGGACTTTGCATTCGCCAATCTGCGCGAGGCCCGGTTCGAACATTGTGATCTAACCGCCGCCGGTTTCAGCAATACCCGCAGTTACGATCTGCAGTTCCACAATTGTCAGATTCAGGGAGTGGATCTCACGGGCAGCGATTTCATGCTGCCTGTCGGTACCAGGTCGCAACTCGCTGCATTTACTATGAAGGGCTGCAATTTCGCGTACGGCAACCTGAGCAACACATTCCTCAAAGGCTGCAATTTCTTAGAGTGCCGGATGGTGGAAGCTGCCATCCACAACTGCGTGCTCGATGATGCGACGTTCGCCGGTTCGGATCTCAGTAACGTCAGTGGGACAGCGGTAAGCCTCAAAGGTGCTGATCTGCGCGCAGCGCTCTTCAACAATCTCGATCCGCGCAAAATCGATATGACAGGCGCAAGGATAACGCCTGCCCAGACGCTGTGGCTGCTCGAACCCCTCGGGGTAACCGTCGAGCCAGACTAGCGCAGTGCGAAGCAAAGGCTGCTAAGCCCGGTACACGCCGACCCAGGCAACAGAATCATTCGGCCGCTTGAATTTCCAGCAGTTCAACATCGAAAATCAACGTTGAGTTCGCTGGAATAGGACCTCTATCGGCAGCGCCGTACGCAAGATCCGGCGGAATGTACAAACGCCACTTCGCCCCAACCGCCATCAGTTGCAGCGCCTGTGTCCAACCTGGAATCACGCCATTCAATGGAAAGCTGGCAGGTTCACCGCGTTCGTAGGAACTATCGAATACAGTGCCGTCAATCAGAGTTCCGTGATAATGGGTTGTCACCGTGTCGGTGACCGCCGGCTGCGCACCCGCAGCGGCGGTCAGCACTTCATACTGCAGGCCTGAAGCTAACGTCACGACACCATCGCGCGCACCGGTGGTTTCCAGAAAATCAGCACCTGCCTGAAGATTCTCCTGTCCCACTTCAGTGATGGCAGCTTGTCTTTCTGCCATGAGCGCCTGGAGAGCCGCGCTCGCTTCTGCCTCAGACAATGCGAGTTCCCGATTGCCAAATCGATCCTCGACACCTTGCACGAATGCCGCAACATTCAGGCTGTCAGAGACGTTCTGGGCGACGTTATCAGCCACCGAGAAGCCCATGGAATAGCTCGCTTTATCGAGGTCCGTGGTGAGTATCACACGCTGATCGGGCGCAGCTTCCGCTGCGGCTGGGGGGTTGCCGGCAGCATCGATGTCAGCCGTTTGTCCGGCAGTTGGATCACAACCAGCGGCTGCGAGCACGACGATCACCGTCAGCGGAACCGTTAATTTTGTTGATCCAGTCGATTTTTTGCCAAATGGCATCATGCGATCGCCTCTTCGAAGTTGCTCATTACCGGAACACCGGGTTACATTCTGTTCATAGTACCCATTTTGGGATTTGGATAGTCTTCGTGGATAGTCTCAACAGCAGGTTTGGGGGAACCTACCGCGAAGTCACGCATCTTAACTACCAGTTGTGGTGACATCAGGCCAAATGATGGCCCTTACGCGGCGACTGGTGGCGAATAAGTGGCGGCTAGACGATATAGTGCCCGAGGCCCGATGATGAGGGGTGCCGGACGGCCAACGCAGCATCTTACAGCGCTGCGCTTAAAAGTCACGACACGCTCAAACAGGATGTGCAAAATCGACAGGCAACACCCGAAAAGGGGGACAACAACACACATGCGCAACACGAACAGTTGGAAACCACAGGGCTTGAGAGAGGCAGCAGGCATCGGCTTCGTTGTCGTGATGGGCATCTTGCCATTGGCTGTCAGCGCTGCGGCGGATAAAAGCGCTGCGGCTGAGACAAGCGCCGCGGCTGAGACAAGCGCCGCGGCTGTAGGTGCAGCGGATGT
>CBDUDJ010000019.1:0-11766 GCA_965365885.1 uncultured Gammaproteobacteria bacterium | reverse complement strand
CGTTCTCGATCGCATCGAAGAACCGGAGGTCATTCTCAAGCAGAGTATTCGCGAGATGGCTGACGCAGTGGCACACGCTGAACAACGGTTGCAATGGCTTGCCTCTGAGCAGGTCCAACTCGAGCAGCGCGCCAGTGGACTAACCGAAACCATCGCTTCTCTTGACAGCGAACTGGATCTTTGTTTTGCGGCTGATGAAGAAACGCTCGCCCGCTCCCTCATCAAACGCAAGCTTGCGGTCGAGCAACAACACAAGCAAGCGACACAGCAACTTGTCGCGACACAGCAGGATCATGACTCGCTCGAAGAGATGCTTGTCGAACGGCGTCAGGAACTGGCCAGCATGCAACAGAAAGCTGATCTTCTAGTCGATGCACCGTCGAATGTTCAGGCAGCAATGCAGCATTCGGTCATCAGTCAGGACGCCATTGACGTGGCCTTCCTGCGAGAGAAGCAGCGGAGGCAATCATGAAGAAGCCAGGATTTTTCCGCGGCGTAATTGTTGCTGCCGTGCTCGCGCTTGTTGGCTCGATCGCTTTCAGCGGGCTTTCATTGATTCTCGGCGGCGCAGTTGCGCTGAAAATTCTACTTACGCTGCTTGCGGGCACCTACGTGCTCTATCTGCTCGATGCTTCTGCTGAACGCACCGGACGGGTTGCCGTCTTTACAGCGTGGCTGTTGGTGACGGTCAGTATCTGGATTTTCACTGCGGATCTTACGTTGATGATGATCGCGCAGGCCGTGTCCATATCCATAGTGCGCAGTCTTTATCACCATAGTGGCGTGCTCGCGGGTCTGCTGGATCTTGTGTTATCCGCGTTTGCGCTCAGCGCGGCCGTCTGGGCAAGCGCGCAGTCCGGCAGCATGTTCCTTGTCGTCTGGTGCTTCTTCCTGGTGCAGGCGCTATTTGTCGGAATTCCAACGTCTTTCAAACCAGAAGAACAGCATTCAACTGCGCGGGAACCTACCCGGGAAGATGAATTTGGTCGTGCCTTGCGCACGGCAGAAACCGCGATCAGACATATCGCCAATCAACGCTAGTGTAGGAGGTCTACAACCATGAAATCGAAAATTATTGCAATCGGACTGTTTGTCCTCACGGCGGCTACGGTCGCTTACTATCCAACCGTGCGCGGCAACGTGACGCAGGTTGTCCATCCACCCATCCAACAGAGCGTCGTGCCGGTTATCCCGGTTGCTGCGCCGAAAATTGAGGTGGTGTTCGTGCTCGATACCACGGGCAGCATGAGTGGCCTGATACAGGCTGCGAAGGACAAGATCTGGTCTATCGCCTCGACGATGGCATCCGCGCAGCCAGCGCCGGAGATCAAGATGGGCCTGGTCGCCTATCGTGATCGTGGGGATGCCTACGTCACCCGGGTCGTAGATCTCTCGACGGATCTGGATTCGGTGTATGCCACTCTCATGGACTTCGAAGCCGCCGGTGGCGGTGATAGCCCGGAAAGCGTCAACCAGGCACTGGCCGATGCTATTCACGGCATTTCCTGGAGCACGGATCCGGGCAGCTACCAGGTTGTGTTTCTCGTAGGCGATGCACCTGCACACATGGACTATCAGGATGATGTCAAGTACCTCACTACGCTTTCACAAGCCAGCCAACGTGGGATCGTGGTGAATACAATCCGTTGCGGTAGCGATGCTGCGACCGAATCTCAATGGCGAACGATCGCGGCAGCTACTCAGGGTGCCTATTTCTCGGTGGATCAGGCAGGCAGCGCGATCGCGGTGGCAACACCCTATGACGTTGAACTCGGCCGGCTTTCTGCCGATCTGGACGACACCCGTCTGTATTACGGCAATGCTGAATTACGTGCTGAGAAACAGGCAAAGATCGCGGCAACAGACAGGCTCCACGCCCTCGCCAGCGCACCGGCACAAGCGCGCCGTGCGACGTTCAATATGTCATCGAGCGGACAGAAAAATCAGTTTGGTGATGGGGATCTTGTCGGCGCAATTGCAAGCGGCGATGTGAAGCTCGATGAACTCAACGTGGAAGAGCTGCCGGAATCGCTGCAGGTAATGACCCCTGCAGAACGCGAAGAAACCGTTCGTGCCAACGGCGAGCGACGTGACGAGCTGACGCAGAAGATTCGCCAACTCAGCGAAGAACGCGCCACCTACCTTGCTGCAGAAGTCGAGTCAATTGAAGACAAAGAGGCTTCGCTCGACCATGGCATATTCGAAGCCGTGCGCGATCAGGCAGGTAAGAAGGGGCTGGAGTACTCGGCTGCGGCACCTACTTACTAGTCAACGCATTCCAACCCAACCCAACCCGCGGTCGCGACGATCTTCACCGATCGGCGCGACTGCGCGGTTTCTCACATCGTCGCATATCACCCCATTCGCACCCGCGAACGCCGGTTAACGCTTGTGCCACCAACGGTGAAAGCCGCGTAATACCTGGGCTAAGAAAGCATAAGAAACCTTACCACCCGGCATAAGGTGTCCTGCGAGGATCTTCTTTAGGGTATGCCATACCTGCAATCGAAAAACGCGGTTCAAATGACATGAAAGACCCGTTCTATGCCACTATCGCCGCTGCATCGCGGCAGGCCGTGAGATTCAAATCACGTCCTGCATTGTGTACTGTCGGAATTCAATCGTGAAAAGGCCAAGCAGACAGGTCATGCCCGGTGAAAAAATCGGCCAGTATGAAATTACCGAGCATCTCGGCCGTGGTGGGATGGCCGATGTATACAAGGCCATCCATCCGGGGCTGTCGGTCAATCGCGCGATCAAGGTGATTCGCCCTGAGCTTGTCACATCGGATGATTTTCGCGTCCGATTCCAGAAAGAAGCACACACGGTAGCCGAGCTGCGCCATCCGAACATCGTGCAGGTTCATGATTTCGGCTTGCAGGATGACAGCTTCTACATGGTCATGGAGTTCGTTGAAGGCAAGAACCTCAAGCAGTTGCTGGAAGCCGAAGGCCAGATTCGACCGATCGAGCGCGCGTTGAAGATCGTCAGCCAGGTGGCGGCAGCTTTGGAGTATGCGCACGAACACGATCTCGTGCACAGAGACATCAAGCCCGACAACATCATGCTGAGAGAAGAAGATGGCACTGCGATTCTGATGGATTTCGGGATTGCCAAGCTGCTCACGGCAGATACGCAACTCACGCAGAAGGGTCTTGGTATAGGCACACCGGCCTACATCGCGCCCGAGCAGGCTACTGCCCAGGCGGACATTGGCCCGGCTGCCGATATTTACTCGTTGTCGATCGTGCTCTATGAAATGTTGACGGGCCGGGTGCCGTTTGCGGCGGACACGCCGATGGCGGTGATTCTGCAGGCGATAAATGAACCGTTACACCCGCCCAGAGAGTTATGCCCGGAAATCAGCGAAGAGCTGGAGCAGTTGATCTTCAAGGGGACGGCCAAGAAACCTGCCGAACGCTTCGCATCGGCTGGGGAATTTCGCACAGCACTCGAGCGACTTCTGGGCGAAGAGGATCGCAACGCAACCTACATCCGTCCGGTGCCCATCGGCGGAGCGAAGCCGACTGCAGCAATTCGCGGTGCGCGGTTAAAAGCAATCTCAATCACCGTGGCTGCGGCAATCGCTCTGGCGGTCGGTGGCGGCGTGCTGCTCAATCTGCGCACCGAAGATGCAGTGCCTGACAACGTGGCTCACGACGCAGGGCAGGTCACCCCGGGAGCGCTCGTCCAGGACAGCGCATCGCCTCCTCCGTCTGGGCTGATAAGCGATCCTGCAGAACTTCGCGTTGCGGTGCAGTCGTTCACGATCGTCGGTGAGCTTCCGGGTTCGTTGAACCATCTGGGACGCTCGCTCGCAAACGAGATTAGATACAGCCTTCGCCGATTAACTGGTCTGCCGGTGGTTTACCGCGGTGCGGGTATTGCTCGGGAGCAGACTGTCTCGCCGGTTGCGGCGGCGTTGCGAGGGAATATTCAACTGCGTGATGGTGCATGGCAGTTATCGGCGTTGCTCGAGGGAAACGATGGGGTAAGGCTCTGGTCACAGGACTACGATTTTTCGATAGAGACGGCATACGCTACGCAGCATGCGATCTCTCTGGCAGTGGCGCAGGCGTTGGCTGCGATTTCCACAACTGAACTGGTGATCGAACCCTTCACCGAGGCCGAGCTCCCGGCGGTTGCTTACGATCAGTTTCTCAGGGGGAGCATTCTGATCCAGAGGCGCGGTGCCGGGCCAATGGATGAGAGCATTCAGCTCTTCAGAAACACACTGGATGCGCAACCGGAGTTCGCCCGCGCCCATCTCGCCATGGCGTACGTGTATGCCACCTTTCCCTACTACGCAAATCGCAGTGAAGCGGATGCATTTCGCCTGTCCGAGGCAGCGCTTGCGCGTGCGCTCAAACATGATCCCGGCGTAGCTGGAGAGGTCGCCGGAATACGCGCTTATATCAGCCTGCGCCGCTGGCAATGGCCACAGGCGAGCGAGCTATTCGATCAGGCGCTGCAGGAGGACGCCAACAGCGCGGAGACTCATGGATTGTATGCACAATTTCTGGCTTCAACTGGTGATGTCGAAGGCGCAGTCGCGCATGCCAGAAAAGCCTTGGACCTGGATGCGCAATCACCTGTCGTGCATGCCCAACTGGCGGTTTCGCTCATCTGGCAGGGCGCCATCGCTGAAGCCGCAAGAGAGTTTCAGATTGGTGATGAGCTTGGGCTGCAGAATCAGGAGAGTCCTGACAGGTTGCTGCTGCTTTTCCTGCAGCGGCGTGAAGCAGAGACTGTAACCACCGTTTCACAGCTGCACCGGGCGTCCGGCCTGCCTGATCAATGGGTCGCGACTGTCGTGCAGGGTGTGTTTGATCCGCAGTCCCGCACGCAGGCGGTAACGGCATTTGAGTCCGCGATTCGCGCCGGCTCGGTCCTGCCCGGTTTGCAATGGCCGATCTGGGTGTTGCTCGAAGATCAGGATCAGGCGTTCGCCACGTTCGAACGTTTTGCTGCAGCCAGGCAGTACCGCTACCTGGACGTTGAGTTTCTGAGTTCGACCCAGACGCGCGGATTTCGTGCAGACCACCGGTATGCAGACCTGGCGAACCGCTACGGCTTGCCGCTTGAGCGGCCGGGAAGATAGGGGCGGGTTTTGCTGCAACGTATCGCCATCATCGCAACGCTGCTTGTGTGCGGGCAACCTTGTTCGGCCTGGTCAGCGCAGGCCAACTACTCGACTTTACTGGAAGGTCGACTTGCTGCTCTGACGAACGCCGCAGAAAAAGAGGTCGGCAGAATCCATGAGTTGGCACAGAGCACCGGCTCGGCCAGTGAGAACAATGTTTCCGGGACAGTGACTTCTGATCTTGCGCTTGGGTTTGTTGATAAACCGGCCGGTTTCAACAGGCAACTCCAGACGCTGCAAAGCACGCTGCAGTCGTCGCTTTCGGAGGCAGCACGGGAAATCGAAGAAGAGCATCGCACCAGGCTTCTCAAAGAGACGGACTCCGGCGCTGTGTATGCAAGCTTGCGCGGCGCAGCAACAGCGCGCGCGGATGAAATTGCGACCGCCGTAGGTGACAACAATATCAGCGTTATGACCGTCTACCTCGCTATGCAACTCTCCATGAATTTGAATAACAAGCTGATCGACGATGCGCTTAGTGAGAAAAATCCCGTTGAGCGGCGCAAGTTGTATATGACTCAGGCTGCCTACGTGTATGAATTTTCAAACATCGTGAATCGTATCCTCGATGACGCACAGTTGGCAGGGTTGGAATCGCTTCAGGCTTTACGCAACGACAATCAGAGTAGAATTTCCCGCAGGCTCGCCCAGATCAACCTGCAACGCAGAACGCTTAGAGACGATGTGCAATCCGGGATGATGACGGATCAAAGCGCGGGCAGGATGGAAAAATCTTATGTGCAGATCATCCGTGTAAATCAGGAAGTGATGGCAGTGTGGAACTACCTGCTGGAGAGCACGGTTGCACAACAGGAATTTTTCGCAAGCCTTCCCGGCCGCGCGGCGCAGGTTAAGCAGAAGCAACAACTTGCAAAGTTTCAGATGGATACCTTGCGCGATGTGTTGATGGTTGGCGCAAATCTCGACCCGCTGGAGCGCATCGAAGATGCGTCGTTACTACTTGATCAGTTGCCATTGTTGGAGCTCGATCAGGCGAGGGTGTTGCAGCTTGTTGGCGGAGCGGGAGGCACAGATGCCGCAAACTAATAGGCTGCTTCTGCTGTCTGTGTTACTGGCGATCCTCGCAGGCTGTGGTGACGGAAGTACGTCACCGGGTAGCGCAGATGAATCGACGACAAATTGCAGTGTCACGGACCGCGAGCCTCCCGTCTGGCAGACGCCTCGGCAGGATCCGGCGCTAGTCCGGGTAGTGACGACGCTTGCACCGGGCGACGCGGACGATGCTCGGGTCAACACTGTCGGCAAGTTGAAGGTGGCGCTGGAAGCCCGCATAGGCGAGACCAACCCGGGGCTCGATGGTCCGTCCAGGAATCGAGCAATCGAATTGATTGCTGAAATCGCGGGAGTTGCAAGCTGGCTGGAGCCCGCTACCTGTAACCGGTGGACGACTGCCTGGGTAAGCAGCGACGCGATCGCTAATGAGATCGTGTTTCTGCGACTGAACCAGCAGTTCGCAAGTGACATCCCACACTTCCGTGATCTCGGTGCAGATGCCACGATCTCCAACGAACGCCGGTCGGGTTATCTGACGACCGCGCTGTTGCTGCTTGAGTCTCTGGACACGCGATATCTGGCTCAGCCAATGGCCGTCAACTACGAACGTGAGTTAATCCAATCCTGGTTGGATGAGCTTTCGGAAAACTCGGAGGCGGATTTCGTCGCGTTGTTGGGACAGGGTTTGCGGAGCAAGAACGTGAGCGCGGCTGTACGGACACGTACATCACTTGAACAGTTCGAGTCGATAGACTCTGCCGTTCGGTCTGCGGGATTGCTGAAGATGGATCAGTTGATAGCAGAATTTCGCTCGCAGGATCGGCAGGCTGACATGGTCGATATTCGTCAGCGCGGCCTGGCGGGTGGCTACCAGCAAGCCGAAGAGGCGTCTGCGGCACTTGCGAAATACGCAAGCGATGAAGGCACGGATGCGAGCAAAGCGATAACCGAACTGAACCAGCGGGCACAATCCCTGAGAACGGCCGAGCTCGAACTTGCTTTCACACAGTTACAGGCAGCCAGTGCAACTGGACCAACGCTGCGTGCGATGCGCGCGCAGATTGCTGACCTCGGTGCACGTTACGCGCAGACGCCGGAGTTGCGCGAGTGGGACGAACAGTTGGCACGCACGCTTGCTGAGGTCGAAGAGATGGCGCAACTTGCCACCCGGAACGCCTGTGCAGAGATTGCCGAGGTAGGAACGTACACGGAGTTCCAGTTTCTCGATTACTCTCCCAGCGCATCGGGTCGTGTGCGCAGATTGCTGGTTGATGGCACCAATTCCGAAGTTTCTGTGGCCAATCGGATTGGCAGTTCTATCCGCATTCTCAATGTGACCCAGCAGATTACGGCCGAAGATGGTACGGCGATTGCGGGCACGTTGATTGGCGACGGTAGCGAGGTTGCCTCGGGCGAGAGTCGCCTGAACCGCGTCGACCTCAAATTCGACAACGAACATCCCGCGGCCAAGGCCTGCATGGATCCGCTGCCACTGCGGACACACGAATGCCGCATCTATATCGTTACCAGCGTTGAGATCGAAGGTCATCATGCCTGCCGGCAGACGACCATCAGTCACTCTGAACGCGTGCGGTTGCAATCAGAGCATTCCTCCGACAACTACACGATCAAGCTCACCCGCGATTCCTGACCGTTTGTCGTTCTCAACGACCGATAGCAGGGCGCGACGGGCGGCAAGCCACTTGCACGGCTGCTGGCGTAGCGCCATCATCGAGTTTAAGAAAGAACGAGGCGCAAGCATGGTCAATCTGCCGCTCATTAAGGTGCCGATTGTCGATTACGGCGCAGACCAGGCTGCAATGGAGACCTACCGTCTCGCGGGGGAGGAGCGCGCACGCTCACTGGGTAATCGCGGTCCAATTCGATTCGCTGCAGATGGCAACCTCGATTCTGCGATTCTCGATGCGTACTCCCGTTGTGGCTTCTACATCCTGGAGGGTGTGCTACACGACGAGGAACTCGAAGACATCGAGCGTGATGTCGCCGATATTCTGCAGCGCGCGCCGGTAACAAAGGGTGCAGAGGTTGACTCACTCGGCCGCAAGGCATTGGGGGTGGGTTGTGAAGCCCGCAACATCAGCTGGGTCAAACCGCTGTCGGATCCCATTGGCGGTACCGATGTATCCCACGGCCGACACCCGGCGAAAATGAATGAGCCGCAGCCACCCGCGGAAGCCCCCGAGTACGTGATGCAACTCGTGCTCGGCTCGTTGCAGTTCTCAGAGGCCTGTCTGCGCGTTTACGGCCATCCACAGCTTCTCGCCGTTGCAGAAGCCATCAACGGCGAGGATTTCACGCCGTTCAACGAGGCGGTGTGGATCAAACATCCAGGCCTCGGTGGCTCAGTTGCATGGCATCAGGACGGCTGGACGCACTGGGAGAACCCGCAGCTGGACGAAGGAACCCACGGTTTCAATTTCATGGCGCAACTCTATGGCTGCAACGCAGCAAATGGTTTGTGGGTGGTGCCCGGTTCCCATCGCGAAGGCAGAATGGATATCAAAGCCATGGTGCGGGCCGCGGGATCCGACCGGCTGCCTCAAGCCGTACCTTTGATTTGCGGTCCGGGCGATGTCGCAATTTGCAACCGCCAGGCATTGCATGGCTCTTTTGCCAACACCAGCGAAGATGTTCGAGTGACGATCAACTTTGGATTTCATCGTCGCAAATCAGTGCTTGGGGTCAAAAGTGGTGGTATCCACAACCCGGTTGCCGTTTATGACGAGACCTATATTCGTGAGCGCTCAAAGATGATCATGTACGCCATCGACGCGCGCCGGCAGCGATTCCCTGAAGAGCAACCGTTCGACTATCGCCCGTTTGTGGGTGACGAAGCGAGCTGTCGCTGGAACGCAAGCAGCAAAGCAACGATAAAAGACTACAACCTGCTAGATCTGGGCATTTAGAAAGCTGCGTCATGGTTCAGGGGAGGCCGATCATCTCTGTGTGCGCACGCAGGACGAGCGTCCCTTCCGGCTCCAGCCACTGCTCCATGCCGTCGGCCTCGATGTGGGCACGATAGCGTGCCCAGCCCGATGCGTTATGGAAGTAGAGTTCAGCCATTCCGGCGTAAGGCTCGTTCGCCGGATCGATGCTCAGGCTGACCACGTAACGGAACCCGTCGACGGCGTTCATCGTTGCTCTCACATTCGGCACGTGCACCTGCAGCCAGTGTTCGAAGAACGCAACAAAATCTGCCGCCTTGCGCGCCTTAACCAGAAAAGTAATCTTGTAGAAGTTGCTGCGCGTGGAGGGGTAGGGAGCGTTGAGAGTAAGCGGTTGTGGTGGGAGATGCTGCGCGCCGTCGATCACGACGTACTCGGTGGTCGCCCAGGGCACATAGGGCTCTGCTTTCTGTTGAAAAGTATCCGTTGGAGTTGTGCCAATGGCCACTTCAGGCATCCACAGCGGCTTATCGAACCACAGCTGGGCGACACCGTCCCAGGGATGCTCGCCTTCGGCGTTCGCATCGAACAATGTTGCAATATAGCGGCGTGCATACAGTTTCCCGGCGCCAGCTTGATCTTTCTGACTTTGAATGACCTGTGGCATGTGGTTGGCAAACCAGTGAACGATAAGTTCTTCTCTGGCGGTCGTGGCCTTGCGTTTAATCAAGTACATCATCTTTGCGCCAGGTTCGGCACTGGCCGCGGTTGTCGCGTCGGAATGAGCCATAGCTGCCACCTCCTTCATGTCATTATGCTCGTATGTGAAGATGGGCGTAATCAGGGGGTTGTGCGCTGACGCAGGGCAATGAATCTGCTATTCTGCGGGGTTATACCTCGAGCAGGGAGAAAGACCGAATGATGCGCAGTCTTTTCGTACTACTGAGTACACTTCTGGCCGTTCAGGCCTGGAGCCTGGAACCACAGCAACGCGTGGAGAATTTCCGCCTGATGGACCATCAGGGCGGTTCCCACGAGCTCTACTATTTCAGTGACGCCAAGGCGGTCGTGTTTATGGTGCAGGGCAACAGCTGCCCGATCGTGCGCAATGCCATGCCGCGGTTCAAGGAGCTCCGGGATCAGTACGCCGAACAGGGCGTGCAGTTCTTCATGTTGAACTCGAACCTGCAGGATAACCGGCAGAGTGTCAGCCAGGAGGCCGAGGAATTCGGTTTTGATATTCCAATCCTGATCGACGAAACACAGATCATCGGTGAATCGCTCGGTCTCGTGCGCACGGGCGAAGTCTTCGTGGTCGATCCGAAGACCTGGTCGGTGAGCTATCGGGGCGCGGTTGACGATCGGTTGACCTATGAAAATCAGAAAGCCGAAGCCAAAGAGCACTATCTGCGCGATGCGCTGGACAATATGCTGGCGGGTGAGTCGGTTGCGGTGGCCAGCACCGATTCGCTGGGCTGCCTGATCAACTTCCCTGAGCAGAACCAGCGCGCGCAGCATGCGCAGATCTCCTACTCGGAGACGATTGCGCCGATGCTGCAGGACAACTGCGTGAACTGTCACCGGCCGGGCGGCATTGGCCCCTGGGCGATGACGGACTACAACATGGTGCGTGGCTTTTCGCTGATGATGCGCGAGGTTGTGCGCACACAACGAATGCCACCGTGGCATGCAGATCCGACGGTGGGTCATTTCAGTAATGATCGCTCGCTGAGCCCGGAGCAGACACAGACACTCGTGCACTGGATCGAAGCCGGCGCACCACGTGGTGAAGGCGCGGATCCCCTTGCTGAATTTGTGCATGACTGGCCGGAGTGGGAAGGCGAGCAGACACTGGGTGCACCTGACCTGGTCATCAATATTCCCGCATCGGAGGTGCCGGCGACAGGCGTGGTGGATTACAAGTATCTGCGCGTCGAAAACCCGCTGGAACACGATGTGTGGGTAAAAGCCGCGGAAATCGTGCCAGGTGAGCGCGCGGTGCTGCACCACGTGATCACGCGATTCGGCGAGATCGAAACCGAAGGGCCCAGAAAGGGTCGCATGAAGCGCGAGGGCAGTGGTGGTCTGGCCGGCTATGTGCCGGGTTACGTCACCAGGGCGATGCCCGAAGATACAGGAACACTGTTCACGGCGGGTTCCACTATCGAATTTCAGATGCACTACACGACCAATGGCAAAGCGGCCGTGGATGAGTCGAAAATGGGTGTCTGGTTTCTCGACGAGCCACCGAAACACGAAATGAGCGGCATGGTGCTGATCAATTTCAAGTTGAAGATTCCGCCACACGAGAAGGCGCACAGGGAGTTCGCCGAGCAGGTGGTGGAGAAAGACGCAATTGTCTACAGTCTGCTGCCGCACGCGCATTTCCGCGGCAAAGCAATGCAGTTTGCCGCCATCTATCCCGATGGCAGCGAAGAGATGCTGCTGAACGTACCCAACTACGACTTCAACTGGCAGACGACATACATACTTGAAGAGCCAAAGTATATCCCTGCGGGAACCAAGATCATCCACACTACCTGGTGGGACAACTCGGCACAGAATCCGGCCAATCCGGATCCGACGCGGGAAGTACCCTGGGGCCAGCAGTCCTGGGATGAGATGCTATTTGGCGCCATCGGCCTGCGTTATCTCGACGAAGAGGAGATCGCCGAGAGAAAGGCGGCATCCGAGCAGCATCTG
>CBDUDJ010000018.1:0-11816 GCA_965365885.1 uncultured Gammaproteobacteria bacterium | reverse complement strand
TCCCACGCCGCCAGATGGGCAGGCAGTTTATGAGAAAAGGTGTCTTGGCTGCCATGGCAGCAGCGCTACGGGCAGAGTTGGGCCTAACATTCAGGGTGCCAGTACTGCCCGCATCGATTCCGCGCTGAACAGCTCACCCATGATGTGGATCTTGCGCTCGCTTACCAGTAACGAAGTAGAGTCCGTCACGAATTTCCTTCGCTCAACCGTTGGTATGGTGCAACCGGCCACGACGACCAGCGGAGAATCGTTGTTTGCAACGATCTGTGCGGGTTGCCACGGTGCCGATGGCACGGGTGACGTGGGTCCGGATATTGTCGGTGTGGGTATGAGTCAGATCAAGGAGGCGATTCAGGCCGTCGCCATTATGAATGTGCTTGAGGCTCTGACCGAAGAAGAACTACTGGCGATTACGAATGCGATTCCTGGCGCATCTGCGGCCGGGTCGGACGGACAGATCGAAACCTTGCTGGATGGCCAAATGCTGTTCAGTACTCGGTGTTCAGGTTGTCATGGAGCTGAAGCGACCGGGGGGCTGGGTGGCATGGCACCCGATATCAGCTCTGCGAGCGTTGAACTAATCAAAGACGCGATCGGACGAGTTCCCATGATGATTCCGCTTGCCTCACTGACCGGTGAAGAGATAGAGGCAGTGTCTGCCTCACTGCCAGGCAACAACGATGAATCCGCAGGATTGAAATAGATAATGATGAGACAAAATCAATGACCATAGGTCCCTCAGCGATGCTGTTCAGCAGCACTCAGCAACGTCGATCCGCACAAAGTGCATCTTCCCTCATAGTGGCTGGCTTGTTGTTGGCCCTCTTGTCCGGATGTGTTCAGACCCAACGCCTGGAACTCGAAAAGGTGTTTTATCCGCGGTTACCGGAAACACCGAGAATACAATTTCTGACTGCCATCAATTCCGAGGAAGACATTGGCGTAGAGCGTGACAATTTCAAAGAGTTCGTAACCGGAAAAGTTCAGCCGGTCAAAATCATTGCTAGACCCTGGGATATCGATCACAGCGGGAGCAGGCTGTATATCGTCGACAAGACCTTTCGGCGCATTCTAGTCGTGGATCTTAAGGCGAAGGAATTCGATTTTTTTTCGACGGATCTGAGCGGCCCGCTGGTGAACCCGGGCGGCATATTTACCAGCAAGGCTGGGTATAAATATCTCGCTGATCGAGGGCGAGGGGAGATACTCGAATTCGATCGATCCGATCGATTCACGCGCGTATTCAAAGATGGAGACCAATTCTCGCCGGTGGATGTTGTGGTGGACGGCGACAGGGTGTACGCCTGCGATGTCCAGCGCAGTGAGATCAAGGTGTTCGACCGGGTTTCGGGGATTGTTGTTCAAACAATCACGGGCTCCGGTGAACCCGGAGGATCGTTGCATACTCCCAGCCATCTGGCGATCGATGATCGCGGCTACATCTATGTAACAGATTTTTTGAATTTTCGAGTCCAGGTATTTGATAATGAAGGAATATTTGTCCGTGTAATCGGTGAGCCGGGAGACTATCCCGGCTCCATGCCAAGGCCGAAAGGCATCGCGGTCGATCGTGACAATCACCTTTATGCCATCGACAGCGCGTTCGAACTCGTGCAGATCTTCGATATCGATACGGGGGAGGTGCTGTTGCCGTTTGGCAAATTTGGTTCCCTGAGTGGCGGTACCTGGCTACCCGCTGGCATACATATCGACTATGACAACCTCGAGCATTTCTCCAAGTTCGCAGACCCACGATTTCATTTGAAGTATCTGATTTACGTGGCAAATCAGACCGGCCCTTTCAAGATTAATGTTTACGGCTTTGGTGATTGGAGTGGTGGGAATAACAACTGAGCAAAACGGATCTGCGGTATAAAAGATGAAGCTAATTCAGATCAGAGGCAAACTTCGAGTCAGGCGAATTGCGTGCGTTGGGGTTGTCGTTCTGGCGTTCTTTACCATCATTGGAGGTTGCAGCGCCAACTCCAGACACAGTCTTCTTACTATCGTATTCACCGGTGTCCCACCACAGGAGGAAGACGACCAGTCAAACGATGAGGCAGACAGCGCCGTAATCGCCGAAGAACAACAAGCTATCAAGCAGAAGCAATTCCAGAAATCGTTGATGCCCCAGTTCTGGGCGCATGGGCCGTTCAGCGCGGGGCAGTGTGAGCGCTGTCACAATGTCGCCCAATCAGTAAACTTTCAGGGAGATGCGGCATCTGTCAACTACGATCCGTTTACGAGTGGAACGGCCGTCTTCGGTGCCAGACTGGCCGTTCCAAAAAACAGGTTGTGTGTGAGTTGCCATACTTCTCATGGTGCTCAATACGCACAAGAACGTTCTCTCGTCCAACATCTCCCCGTTGAGCTCGGTAACTGCACGGCTTGTCATCATCCACATCAGTCCCGTCGGCAATTCATGCTGCTTGGAGAGAATGACCGACAGATGTGTACCAGCTGTCATCAGGCAGGTGGAGCCGATAAAGGTCTCGATCACTTCGTGTCCGAGTCTGGTTCCTGTACTCAATGCCACAACCCACATATCGGCACAAGCAGCAAACTGCTGAAACGCGATGACGATGAGCTGAGTCTCCTCTATAGCGCGCCAACAAGAGCGTCTGGTCGGTGACATGATGCGGACTTGTGCATTGAGAATGCTGCCAGGTTTAAAGTCCTCGGCGGCGGTTTCTCTGTGCCTTGTTCTGCTATTCCCAGTGCAGATTGTGGCGGCGGCTGACTATTACCTGGCAAGACCTGAGGTAAGGCTGGATTTACAGCGAGAATTCGAAGATGAAGAGCGCACAAGTGCAACTGTTGGTGACCGCAGCGAAGAAACGGATCTATTCAGACAGCGTCTGAATGTTGATGGTACCGGTTGGTGGTATCACCCGGAGTTTGTTTCATTCACCTACTCTCTGGAGCCGGAATGGCGGCAGGAAGACACCAGCTCGAATGACGATTTCGATCGCGACGACGATATCACTTTCTTCGGTTACTTCCTCGATGCGAGATTTCTCAAAAGCAAACCACAGTCTGCCGGACTGTTTCTGAGACAAAGTAGAAACACCTTTGACAGCACTTTATCACCGAGCAACGTGACAGAAACAAATATCGCCAGAGCTACCTGGCAGCTCAAAGAGTATCTCTTACCAACCAACTTTACTGTGGAGCGAAACGACTCAAAATTTGAGGACTTATTTCCGACTCGGGATAAATCGGACATCTTCAGAGTAGATTCGAGGCACGATACAGATAGGAGCCGTTCTAATATTCGCGCGGAATTTGTCAATCAAGACCGCAGGATAGGAGTATCCGAAACCGAGACGGATCGCCTGTTAATCAACGCAAGTAATACCTTTAACTTTTCAGACAACTTCCGACTGCTGTCTTCTTTCAGTGGTATCGACAGTAAATCGGATCAGATCGACAGCAGCGCCTACTTCCTTTCGGAGCGGGTTCTTCTGGAGCACGGCCCAAGCCTGCGTAGTGATCATGAATTACGTGTCGACAAGCGCGAAAACGCTGGGTCCGACTCCCGAGCCACGCTGCTCTCCAGTTCCGTACAACACTTTCTCTATGAAAACCTGACCAGCACCGCACGTGCCCAGCTTAGTCGAGATGATTTCGACAATGGACAACTCGATGTGTTTGAGACTGGGATCGATCTACGCTATACGCGGCGAATTCCGCAAGGAAGGATCAATGCCGAGACTGGCTACAGTTACCGTTATGAGGACAATGATTTTGATTCGAGATCCGGTCTCAAAACGGATGAGGTGCTGAGTGTAACCGGTGTGGAATCATTGTTTCTGCAGGAAGTAAATGTTGTCGTGGATTCTATCGTCGTGACTGACGCCACAGCCAGCATTGTTTACGTTGAAGATCTCGACTATGTGGTAGTTACCATCGGCAGCTCGGTTGCAATAGAACCAACTTTGTTCGGTGGTATCGCTGACAGGCAGGTGTTGCTGGTAGATTACAGATTCATCACTCAGTCACCATTTACCTCCGATCGCAACCAGGTATTTTTCGGCGCGAGCCTGGATCTGTGGCGGGCACTGAGAGTTTTCTATAACGTAAATCGAAGCAAGGAAAACCTGCGATCCGGCATTCGACCTAGTGATCTGATCGATGACAAAATACAGCGCTATGGACTCGCTCTTCGTTATCGCTGGAGCACAACTCGGCTGGAAGTGGAGAAGCGCGACACCATACGAGTACCATTGGAACGCTTCAGAGCCAGCGAATCGCTGATTTTTCAACTTACTAATCGATTTTCCCTGGGTGTATCTGCGAGTTATACGGATACCAACTTCAAAGATGAAGGTGAGGGTAGTGATACAAGGTCCGTCGATCTGGGCGCAAATTTACGCTGGAATTTGGGCCGTTGGGGCCGTTTCGAGGTTCGCGCTTTCTCCAGAGAAGTAGATGGCAGCTCTCAAGAGAGCAGGTTCGATGGTTTGATCGGTTTATGGGGTTGGCGCTACGGAGACTGGGCTGGCAGTGTTAGATACGAGACCATCGACGAATCCGATGACCTGACCCTGCAGTCCAGAAACCGAGACGTCTTTACCATTAATGTTTCGAGACTATTCAGGTAGCGAGTTGAAGAGCCATTTGAAAACTTCCGTGGCGATTTGTGTCACGCTTCTAGTTGCAGGGTGCACGAGTCTGCCTGCGCAGCACCCATCTGACGCAGATGTCTACCCGATTCAGTGGCCTGCGCCACCTCTACCTCCCCGTGTCGCGTACCTGTACTCTATTATGTCTCCGCGAGACGTGAATATCGGAAACGGCTGGATACAAAAAATCTGGCGTGGACTGGTGGGGAGAAAGCAGAAAAGAATAGGTACACCACAAGCGATTCACGTGGACAGCGGTGGAAGAATTTACGCGATCGATGCCCGTAGCAGAAAGATACATGTTTTCGATCAAAATCAATCCAGATACCACCAATTTCCGGATAAAACAGTTGCTGACTTCGATTACCCAATTGGAATCAGCACTGATGACCAAGGCACGATCTTCGTCACGGATGCGTCTTCACACCGGGTGCACGTATTTTCGGATTTTGGCAAGACCTACAACCGGTCTTTTGGCTCATCCGATCTGGTCAGACCTACGGGTTTGGTATTGAGACCAGAAAGAAACGAGTTACTGGTGGTCGATACTGCATCTTCGAGGGTCGCCGTTTTTGACGCCAGCACCTATGAACTTCTCCGTACTGTCGGAAAAAGTGGGACCGATGCAGAATCGCTACACTATCCCACCGCCATCGCTGTGAGAAATGATGGCGGAGTAGTCATTACGGATTCCTTGAACTTTCGAATCCAGGTGTTGAGTTCCGACCTGCAGTTTGTAAGCGCATTCGGTTCAGTTGGCGACCGTCCTGGATACTTTTCGAGGCCTAAAGGCATCGCCATAGATCGCGACGAGCATATTTACGTGGTCGATGCGTTATTCGACAATGTTCAGGTGTTCACCCGGCAAGGAGAACTTCTCCTGACGTTCGGTCACAGTGGCCACGATGTCGGCGAATTCTGGTTACCCAGTGACATCTACATCGACAATGCAGACCGCATCTATATCACTGACAGCTATAATTCCCGCATTCAGGTCTTTCAATACTTCAGTCGGGAAAACTGATGATTTTTCTCAGGGTATTGACCAGGCAAGCAACAGTATTAGCTGCTTTGTTCACTGTGTTTGTCACTGCTGCACAAGCTGATATCGCCACAACTAAGCACAATCTGTCGATTTCCGGTCCCGGTCCGATCAGGTCGACCACCGAGGAGGAAATATGTGTCTTCTGCCACACGCCGCACAGGGCCAGAACCGACACGGGTCTTTTATGGAACCGTGCTGATTCTCCCGTGGAGACATACATGACTTATCAAAGTTCCAGCATGTTGGCGACGCCGGAACAACCCAGTGGTGCATCCAAACTGTGCCTGAGTTGTCATGACGGCACCATTGCACTGGGTGCGATTCTATCCCGGGAGCAGGAAATAGAATTCGTTGGTGGGATCCGGTTTATGCCGCCGGGAGATAGCAACATCGGTACGGACCTGTCCGATGATCACCCAGTTTCTTTTATCTATGATGAGAGTCTCGCCATTATTAATGGCGAGTTGCATTCGCCCTCTTCGTTAACAGGTGAAGTCAAGCTGGATCGGGCGGGCAAAGTCCAATGCACTTCCTGCCATGACCCACACGAAGACGCCGTAGGAAAATTCCTGACGAGGACGCTTAGCTACTCAAGCTTGTGTTTGAGCTGCCACAGTCCTACCGACTGGAACAGCAGCGCTCATGCAAACTCACAGCAGACCTGGGATGGTGTTGGCCGTGACCCGTGGCCGGATACGCCTTTCGACACCGTTGCGGAAAACGCCTGTCTCAACTGTCACAGGCCTCACAATGCTGGTGCAGAGGAAAATTTGTTGAGACACCTCTTCGAAGAAGACAATTGCATCGGCTGTCATGACGGCAGCATTGCGTCGACAGATATAGAAAGTGAACTGACTAAAACCTTTCGCCATGCGGTGCAGGATTTTACCGGCATTCATAAGGCAGGCGAAGACCCTTCCGGTTTCCTACCTAAACATGTGGAATGTGCCGATTGCCACAATCCTCATCGAGTCCGTGACCTCGACCAATCTGCGCCTCTGGTTAAAGGAGTTCAATTGGGGGTACGAGCTGTAAACAACATTGGATTGGTGGTCGAGGAGGCGAATTTTGCATATGAAGTTTGTTTCAAGTGCCACGCAGACAACAATGTCATATCGTTTGTAGACATCAACCGGCAAATCTCACAAATCAATACCCGGCTGGAGTTTGATCTCGCAAATCCGTCGTTCCACCCTGTAGAAGGGGCTGGTAAAAACTCGAACGTTCCAAGTTTGATCTCACCATTGAATGAAAACAGTATTGTCTACTGTACCGATTGCCATGCGAATGACTCTGGACCGGGAGCTGGCGGAACGGGGCCGGCCGGCCCCCACGGATCTTCGTACAAGCGTTTACTGGAGCGCAACTACACCACCTTGGACGAAACTCCTGAGAGTGGTTTTGAATATGCGTTGTGTTACAAATGCCATGACCGTGACAGTATACTCAACGATGAAAGCTTTCCCGAACACTCTGAACACGTCGAGAGTGAGGATGCGCCGTGTTCTGCTTGCCACGACCCGCATGGTATAAGCGCATCACAGGGCACGCCGACCAACAACAGCCACCTGATCAACTTTGATCTCAATATCGTTTCACCTAACGGTGATGGTCAACTGGAGTTTGTAGACTTCGGAAATTTTCGTGGCAGCTGTGCGTTAAACTGTCACGGAGAGGAACACGATCCTAAAGTCTATCCAGACTGATGACCGTTAGATATAGAATTACCTTTGGCCTCATATCTCCGGTTCTAGATGATTAAGCTGTCACTCATGCTATTCGGGATTGTCTGGTTAGTCGCCTGCCAATCCCCCGTCCTGATTTTTAGCGGAGGTACGCTCTCAGGGCCGGTGAGTGATCCCGATTCGTTCACCTTCGCGGCTCAATACAAATTATTGCAGCTTGAAGTACGGCCGGCGGATCCATACTCGGTAAATCTGCGGGTGCTCATGCATGACAACGAGTTATACGTTGACGCGGCAGAACACCGACGCTGGCACAAATACCTGAAACTAAATCACGCTGTTCGCATCAAGTTGGGAGGTTCGGTGTATCCGGCCACAGCCGTTCGGATTGACGATCCTGAAATTATCAAGCTGTTTATCAACGGTCGGACAATTTATCGACTTGTCCCTCGAATACGAATTTGAAGAAAATCCCGACCGTTACTCGGACAGCCAGGCAATCAGCATTCGAATCTGCGCATCATCCAGCCGATCCTGAAAATTCGGCATCAGACCCGAACGGCCGTTTGCGATAGAGGACTGGATGGCTGTCACGTCACCACCGTAAAGCCATACGTCATCGACGAGATTCGGTCCGCCAAGTATCGCAACGCCTTTGCCATCGGCTCCATGGCAGGCTACGCAGAATTGCGTGTAAAGCGTCTTACCTGGATCTTCATCCGTAATCGAATCAAACTGGTTCCAGGCCAGCAGGTAGTCGGTCACCTCTTCTACGCCTTCGTCACCCAGCACAGATTGCCAACCCGGCATCACGGCAGTGCGGCCGTGGCGAATGGTCTGTTCAATATCCGTCTCGCTGCCACCCCATTGCCAATCGGCATCTCTCAGGTCGGGAAACAGCGCCGCCTGGCCCCTGGCGTCAGGCCCGTGGCATGCAGCACAGTTCTGCTCGAAAATTCTCTGTGCCGACCTCATTGCAGAGGCGTTGTCACGCAATGTCGGTATGGATGCGTCGCGCACCAGTTTGCGCAGGTCGTCAAACTGCTCGTGATAGGTTGTGTAACTCTCATCCAGCCTGCCACCCTGAGACCAGTTCAGGACACCTGAGTAACTGCCAAGACCCGGATACAGCATGAGATAAATCACACTGAATATCAGGCAGGCGAAGATGAACCAGAACCACCATATAGGTGGGGGGTTGGGTCCCTCGCTCAAATTCTCATCCCACACGGGCGATTCTTCTTCGTGAGCGTTGGCCGAGAAAAAAACGCTGTAAACCAACCACGCCATGCCTGCCATGCTGATTACTGTGATCAGTATTATCCAGCCGCTCCAGAAGTCTGCAGGCATGTCAGCCATCAGGCGCTCCGTCTTCCACAAACTCCTCATCTGCGAGCGGAATTGCTGCTGATTCTTCCAGCACGCTCTTCGATGTCTTCAGTGAAACCCACACCACAAGGATGACCATAAAAGCCATCACGAGCATGTCACCGGCAAACAGGAAATAGGTCATGGTCTTTCTCCCTGACCAAATGCCAATCCCAGGCCTTGCATATAGGCAATCAGTGCATCCAGTTCGGTTTTACCCTCGAGTGACGCTTGAGCGTTTTCGATCACAGCATCCTCATAGGGATGTCCCAGGAACTTGAGCACGAGGAGCTTCTGCTTGATGTCACCATCGGCGTTTGCGGCACGATCCGCCAACCACGGGTACGCCGGCATGATGGAATCCGGCACGACCGAACACGGATCCATGAAGTGCACTTCATGCCAGACATCCGAATACTTACCGCCAATACGGTGCAGATCCGGCCCCGTTCGCTTGGAACCCCACAGGAACGGTCTGTCGTAAACGAACTCCCCCGCGCGGGAGTAAGGACCGTAACGTTCTACTTCCGCCAGCAGTGGGCGAATGTGCTGGGTGTGGCAGACACTGCAGGATTCGCGAATATAGATGTCCCGCCCGACCAGCTGTAACGGCGGATACACGACAGTCTTGTCCGCCGCTGTTGCCAGGGATTCCTGGAACAGGCTCGGCAGTACCTGCACCAGACCGCCGATGGACGACACGAATAGAATGCCGAAGATCAGCAGCCCAACGTGTGCCTCCAGTTTCTTGTGCAGGCCGACGCCACTCATTGCGGGGGCCTCGCCAGGACAGTTTTGCGTCCGGCAACCGTCATCAGGAGGTTGTAGGCCATGAGAACAGTGCCGCTGAGAAAAATGATTCCGCCAACCAGTCGCAGCAGGTAATACGGTGGCATGCTGGCCATGATGTCGGTAAAGCTGTACAACAACTCGCCCGACTGATCCAGGCTCAGCCACAACAAGCCCTGGGTGACGCCGGCTCCCCACATAGCCAGGATGTACAACATGGTACCTCCCAGTGCCATCCAGAAGTGCACGTTCGCAAGCTTCACGCTGTACAGCTCGGTTCCCACGAGTCTTGGCACGAGATAATAAAATGTGCCGAAAGTGATCATCGCATTCCAGCCAAGCGCGCCGGAATGCACGTGGCCAATCGTCCAGTCGGTGAAGTGACTTATAACGTTCACTCGGCCGATTGCCATCATAGGTCCTTCAAAAGTCGCCAGACCGTAAAACGCAAGTGACAACACGATGAACTTGAGTGCGGGATCCGTACGGAGTTTTTCCCAGGCGCCGCTCACCGTCATGATGCCGTTGATCATAGTTGCCCATGACGGCGCCAGCAGAATCACGCTCATCACCACACCAAGCGACTGAACCCATTCGGGTATGGCGGAGTAGTGAAGGTGGTGTGGGCCGGCCCAGATGTAGCTGTAGACAAAAGCCCAGAAGGCGACGATGGAAAGCCGGTAGCTCCATATAGGCCGGTCGGCGTGTTTTGGCAGGAAGTAGTACATCATCCCGAGAAAACCACCCGTGAGCAGAAAACCCACGGCGTTGTGCCCATACCACCACTGCACGATCGCATCCTGGGATCCCGCAAACAGCGAATAAGACTTGGTCAGAGACACAGGGATTGCCAGGCTGTTGACCACGTGCAGCATGGTGATCACGATGATCAGCGCACCGTAAAACCAGTTCGATACGTAAATCGGCTTTATCGTGCGCCTTGCAATGGTGCCGAAAAAGACCACTCCGAACGATAGCCATACCACTGCGATGGCGATGTCAAAAGGCCATTCCAGCTCGGCGTATTCCTTGCCGGCGTTGTGACCGGCAAGCAGAGATACACCGGCAAGGGCGATGGCAATCTGCCATGCCCAGCAGACAAACCAGGCGAGCCCCGGTGCGAACAAACGTACATGAGAAGTCCGCTGCACGCTGTAGAATGCCGTAGCCATTAGCGCAGAGACGCCAAAACCGAATATCACCACGTTGGTGTGCAGCGTTCGTACGCGGCCGTACGACAGCCAGGCCTCCGAAAAATTCAGTTGTGGCCATACGAGTTCGGCCGCTGCGTACACGCCCGCGGCCATGCCAACGATCGCCCACAGCATCGCAAAACCCGTGAGAGTCGTAACTACTCGATCCTGATAAGTGTCCGCAGTGGTGGTGGTTTCCATTCAGATGCCGACCGCAGGCCCGATTCCCTGTCCCCACAAGACGACCGTTACGCCAAGGAGACTGACCGCCGCAACGAGCAGATAGGCTATAAGCGCCGAAGCCATCAACATGCCTCGTTGCGGATCGATTCCAAGCACGACCGGCAAACCCCGATACAGCAGATACATACTCCACATCAATGCGGGTGCGAGAACTATCAGGTTGATGAACGCATGAGGATACAGATGAATTGCACTCCCCAGCAGTAACGGCACGCCGACAAGCGTGATGAGTGCAAAGTGCACACCCAGATTGTCTCGCGCGCCATAGGTTTCAGACATCCAGCGAGCGACGACGGCGACGCTGACATAACCTAATACCAGGGTCAGGAAGTATGCAACGCTGATGCCCACCAGCGTACCGCGGGCAAGGATGATAGGTTCGTCGACACCGAGCTGCCAGCCAAAATTCATTGAGCCGAAATAGGCAAATACCGGCGGTAGCGCGAGCAGCCACAGGCCGAGTTTGAAAAACACGCTGGCAGCCGAAGGCTCGGTTTCTGCCAGTTCACGGAACACCGTGCTCGGTTGGTGCAGGAGCCGCAGTATTAGTAGGGGTGAAACGTTAACCGCCATTGCCTGGGCTCAGCCTGGCGAATTGATGAATCGATTCAGCACAGCTATTCCTTTATTTTCGTCGTGACCTATACGCTACCAGAGCGGCTCCTAAATCAATAGACTGGCGGCCAAAGAGACAGTGAGAAGTAGCCGATGATCAAGATCTATCACGTGCCAAGAACGCGCTCCATCCGGGTGATCTGGACCTGTGAAGAACTCGGACTCGACTATGAGCTGATTCCGGTCGATTTCTCCGTGGAGTATCGCTCAAGCCCGGAATGGCGGGCGCTCAATCCGGTTGGCAAGGTTCCGG
>CBDUDJ010000017.1:0-11845 GCA_965365885.1 uncultured Gammaproteobacteria bacterium | reverse complement strand
GGGTATCGCCTGGTCTGGTAACGGTCGGATCAGGCAGGTTGATGTCTCCGCCGATGGTGGTAAGTCGTGGGCGCAGGCGGTACTGGATGATCTCGTATTACCAAAATCACTCACCCGATTCAGATCTGCCTGGCGCTGGGATGGTTCACCGGGTGTCCTTCTGAGCAGGGCGGTGGATGAGACAGGCGCGGTTCAGCCCACGCGGGAATTGCTGATGAGTAACAGGGCGGCCGGTGCGTTCTATCACTACAACGCGATTCAGGCCTGGCGCGTAAGCGAAGCGGGTGAGGTCAACAATGTTTACGTTTAAAATCGTTGGCTTTTTACTCGCGATCTCGTTTGCTGCGTTCGTCCATGCTGCTGAGTCGCCCGCTCTCGGCACGCTCGCAAGTGCTGCGGAAATTGCCGCCTATGATCTGACAGTGATGCCTGATGGTACGGGTCTGCCCACTGGATCGGGCAGCGTGACACAGGGGATGGAACTGTACGCTCAGCAGTGTCTTGCCTGTCACGGTGATGAAGGCGAGGGCGGTCTCAACGACAGACTTGCTGGTGGCCACGGCTCGCTCGCCAGCCATGCCCCGGTAAAAACCATTGGCAGTTTCTGGCCCTATGCGACAACCCTGTTTGATTACATCCGCCGCGCGATGCCTTACACCCAGCCCGGTTCGCTCAGCAGCGATGAGATCTATTCGCTTACGGCCTACCTGCTTTACATCAACAATGTGGTTGACGACAAGACGGTTATGGACGCCCAGACCCTGCCCGAAGTTGTAATGCCAAATCGAGACAACTTCGTCTGGGCTTACGAGCCTTAGAAAGCAGGCCTGATCGCAGCCGCTAGTCAAATACCCATTGGGGGGTAATCGCCGTGCACATCGTCGTCGCCCAGATGAGCCACGAAACGAATACGTTTTCGCCGGTGATCACCGACCTTGCACGGTTTTCCGGCGGCAGGGAGCGGCCCCTGGAAGGCTCGGCGGCCGAGCGGATCTACGCGGGCACCGCAAGCTGTATGGGTGGCTACCTGCAGGCGGCCGCAGAGTTCGGCATCGACGTCAGCATCCCTGTTGTCGCTGGAGCGCAGCCTTCCGGGCCTGTGGAAGATGATGCATATGAGTACATCACCAGCAAGATCGTTGCCGCGGCGCAAAATGGCTGCGATGCGATGATGCTGGACCTGCATGGAGCCATGGTGACCCGCTCGCATGAGGATGGTGAAGGGGAACTTCTGAGGCGTATCCGGGCGGTTGCCCCGGATATTCCCATTGCGGTGGCTCTCGACATGCACGCAAATCTGTACCCCGCAATCGTCGAACTCGCCACGGTTGTCTGTGGTTATCACACCTATCCGCACATCGACATGGATTCAACGGCGTTGCGCGGTGGTCGATTGCTGCTCAAAGCCATGGCCGGAGATTGCAAGCCGAAGATGGTCTGGGGTAACGCGCCGATGTTGCCGCACGTTATGCGGCAGGGAACCGATGATTTTCCGAACCGTGAACTGCAGGAACGCGCTATGGCGATGGAAGCCTCGGGTGCACTCGCGGTGAGCCTCTTCACCGGGTTTCCCCATGCAGACATTTACAACGCAGGTTTGTCGGTCGTCGTTGTTACGGATGATGACCTGACCCTGGCTGAGCAATGGCGTGACGAGTTGCTCGATCAGGCATGGGCAGACCGTGAAGCCTTCGTGTATGTCCCCGAACCTCTGGAGGACTCGGTTGCGCGGGCGAAATCGCTCGCGAGCGATGAGGGCCCGGTGTTGCTGCTCGACCACTACGACAACACCGCATCAGGCGGCACCATGGACACCACCGAGGTGCTTGCTGAGATTCTGCGCCAGGGGCTCGACGATGTGGCTGTTTTTGGCTTTTACGACCCTGCGGTAGTTGAGCAGATGGTGGCCGCCGGTGTTGGCAACGAGGTTAGCGTGTCGCTCGGCGGTAAGCTGCCCATGCCCGCACTCGAAGAACAGAGCGCGCCGCTGGAATTGCGCGGCCGGGTAAAGCTTCTGGCTGACGGTCGATTTCCCGCCACCGTTGCGATGTCGCGGGGACTGACGATGAACATGGGCACGGCTGGGGTGCTGAGCGTCGGCTCTGTGGACATCGTGGTCGTCTCGCGCCACATCGAGCCATTCGACCCGGGCTGTTTTCGTGCGCTTGGCATCGAGCCGACCAGCCGCAGATTTCTGATGTTAAAAAGCAGAATCCACTACCGTGTCGGTTTCAAACCCCTGGTGCGCGAGACCGTTGAATGTGCCGGGGTGGGGGTGTGTACGTCTGACTATTCTCAGGTGGACTTCGCCGCGGTCCGGCGGCCGATCTTTCCGCTCGATGGCATCAACACCCGGGAACGGTATTGAGCCGATCGCAGACATAGCGCGCTTACGCCAGGCACTAGAAAACCCAAGAGGAGAGTCCTGTGTGACGCTCACCTTGAGTCGGTTTGGTTGGACATTCTGCTTGTGAATCCCGCGTTGTGGATCCTGCTTAATGCCCGGTTGCCCGTTTACAGCGGGGTGACGTTCTCAGCCTGAGGGCCTTTCTGCCCCTGGGTGACTTCCATCGTGACTTGCTGACCTTCGTGCAGCGATCTGCGCCCCTCTCCCTGTATGGCAGAAAAATGTACGAATACATCTTTGCCGCCTTCTCGTTCGATGAAGCCGAATCCCTTTTCGTCGTTAAACCACTTCACCGTACCGGTTACTTGCTCTGACACCTAAACTAGTCCTCTCTATCTAGAGTACGCATATTGCCCGGATAAATTCGGGAAGCAACTGTTTCTGATGAATTTTTTCCGGCCTGAAATCCGCCTCAAGCAGCCGGATCAGGGTTTGATTTCGATTAAAGTGCCGACTTCGACCAGGTTCCAGATCTCTTCCATTTCGTCGTCGGCCACCGCGATGCAACCGTCGGTCCAGTCGAAGGTAAATTTTTCAGGTCTCGGCGAGTGGGTTTTGTTCGGCATTCCGTGGATCATGATCTGACCACCGGGATCCAGGCCCAGGGCCAGCGCTTGCTCCGTATCGCGCCGATTCGGATATGAAATCCGCAAGGACAGGTGAAAGTCGCTGTTCGGATTGCGCGCGTCTATTGTGTAGATACCCTCAGGTGTGCGCCGGTCTCCTTCGTAGCTTTTATGGCCAACGGGATTAACGCCCAGGGAAATGTCGAACCTGCGCAGTTCCTCACCGTGACGGTAGAGCGTGAGTTCGCGATCGGATTTATCCACGAGTATATAGCTGGCCGCCAGCTGCTGTGCCTGGGTGGTCCCGGCCAGTGCGCTCAGGAGGCAGAGCAGGCCGACTCGAAGTGCCCGGAAGCGCCCGCCGGACGGCTCACACATGCATGACTCTACGAAGATAGTTATGGCCAATGTTGCTCCTCGCGGGCGTAGCTCAGCGCGGTGCACCGTGGCATGGATGCTGTGGGCTTGCAAGGTAGCCACGCAGATCCAATCTTGAAGTGCTCCTCTGCATCATTTCTCTAAAGAGATTTTATCTGCGGATAGTACCCGGTGGCCGGCCGAAGGATGCGCGATGTTTGCCAATGTGTTGTTGTGATGTTCGATGATGGCCTCAGCGGAGAGATGTGAATTCCCGGTCGTGTGGCCATCCGCCACGAGCACGATGTCAAAATCTCTGCTCAGCGCAGCCCTGCACGTGGCGTCGACGCAGAACTCGGTCTGGAGGCCGGTAATGATGAGCTCACGCACGGCCAACGCCCGGAGCCGCTCTTCGAGGTCGGTTCCATAAAATGAATCCGACGCTGTCTTCTCCAGGAACTGGTCGGTGGCATGGTGCTCCACAGATGAGTGAATCTGCCAGCCAGCCGCACCCTGCATCATGGGCGCATAACTCGAATGATTGTGCTGAACGAAAAAGACGGGAGCGTCTACAGCCCGGACTCTGCGGCTGAGCAAATTCACCACGTTCACCACTTCGGTCTCGCGATGCGCCCCGCTGAGCAGCGCCTGCTGCATGTCGATCACCAGGAGTGCTACGTTTTTGGATACCTGTTCGGACATTCGCTCACTCCTGGGGCTGCCTTGCCGGCTTATGATATGCAAACGCCCATCGACGGGAGGGTAGTGTGTTAACGCTTGATAGTAAGAGGCAACACGGCGAGTGTCGCCCCGACCAGCACGAGCGCGATGGTGCCATCGATGAAATAGGGCAAGCCGAACAGCGCAATCCCGGCAATGAAGTGCAGCGGAGATTTCTGTTTACGGCCGTAAATGAAGTAGCCGAGGCCGATCGAGCCGAAAAGCACGGTAAGAAGGAGAAAAGTCGCGTTCATGCCGGGCAGGAGCGCCGTGCAACATGCACAATTCGGAGCGGTGCAGGTGTCATGTGCTCAGCGCTCATCGTGTCCTCTAAGTCGGGCAATCTGCTCTCTTGTGAATATCGGAAGATCGTCCTGAATCGATTCCCAGTTGGCTTTGTGCTCAATATAGATGTGCCGTTCGGGACGCAGTGGCAATTCTGAATCAAACAGTCCGGCCGGGATCTCGAGCCACTCGGCCGCCGGATCCAGCAGCGGGACGGGACAGCCACAAACCGAACAGAAACACGTTTTGTAGGCGGGCGGGTTTTCCACGATAGGTAACTCGAAAGTTTTGATGGCCCCTTTACCGGTCACGATCCGAAAGCCGTTCGCCTTTGCGCCCACCGTGGCTGCGAATGCGGATCCTGTGCTCTTCCTGCATCTTGTGCAGTGGCACAGCTCGAATGGCCCCACGATTTCTGCTACCTCGAATGCCACCGCACCACACAGACATTGACCTGTATACATCATCTAGCGATCCGAACCTGGATCAGCCGTGCTCAGCAGATAGCGATCCGCGCCGTCTTTGGATTCACCGGTTGCTGTGAAACCGAGGCTGTCGATCAGGCCGATGGAGGCAACGTTAGCCGGTTCGATGAATGCTTCGATTGCAGTGACTCCGATTGTTGTGGCCGCCCAGCGGATTGCCGAGCGGCATGCTTCACTCATCAGTCCCTTGCGCCAGTATCTCGGGATCAGGTGGTAGGCGATTTCAGAACACTCTGCAATTGAGTTGAAACCGATGGCGCCTGTGAAATCCTGATTTTCCCGCAGGATCATCGCCCACCGAAATGCACTGCCCTGGCGTTTATGCTGAGCGAAGAAGTCGATTATCCGGTCGCTGTCGGCTGCAGTTCTGACGGGTAGCACGATGGGGTTACCTGTGAAATCTTCAGCTGCACCTGAGTATTCACAGACCTGCGGTGCCGACCACAATTCAAACATGCCGGTTGAATGCGCAACCGTAAGGGTTTCCAGTTCCAGGCGCTCAGTTGTGAGACGGGGAATCTTCTGCATGCGCGACATCTAACAAGCCCCTGACAGTATCGATGCTGGCCGTTGTCCCATGGGATTCCGGCTACGATTCCGGTCGATGATCGCCATTTGGACCGGGCGTGATGTGCAGCAGCTGAGTGGGTTCCAATACATCGACTCTATGCCATTCGCCTTTCCTGACAATGCAGGCCGCTCCAGGGCCGAGTTCGAGCGGCTCATGCGGTGACGAATCGCCGACCACGCTCAGTCGCCCGGAAATGACGTAGAGCAATTCATCCCCGTCAGGATGAACTTCGCCGCCATGTGGAGCGTTGTGTTCCATTGTTACGATGCCGACGGTCATACCGTCGATTCGCAGCGGCGGACCAGGCGCTCTTTCTCTGGGAGAAATCGTCTGATCCCGCCAGATATCGAATGAATTATTCGTGGCATCCACCGGTATGAGTTCAGCCATTGATTAGCCTCCTGTGTCTGGAGTTTCAGGTGAGAGTTTCACGGCTCGCATCAGGTGCCGGCATCACTGAACGCGGCTACGTAGCGCACAGTCCCGTTAGCATGTTGGAGACGGTCGGGTTGCAGTTCGAGATGCATGAATGAGTCTGTCGCGCCGTACTCGTTTTGCAGGTGCGAAGCGGTGAAGCCGAATCTCGAGTAGTAGCTCGGATAGCCGAGTAGAAAAAGCGCATCGACGCTGAGAGTTCCGGCGGCTGCAATTGCCGCCTCCATGAGCCGTGAGCCGATACCCCGTCTCTGGTGCTGGGGCTGTACCGACACCGGTGCAATACCGAGGTAGCTGCCAGCGAGCGTTGGCTCAATCCGGACAGGTGACGCCATCACGTGACCGATAATGCCCCCCTGGTGGCCGGCAACCAGAGAAATTGTCGCTTCGCCTCTAGCTCGCAGCAACGACACCAACCGGCTTTCAGCTTCATTGCCGAATGCGGCGGCGACAACCACTGCAACCGCTTCCGTGTCTTCGGGGAGCTCGTTGCGAATCGTGACGCCGTCTTGTGGATTCATGGTTTCATGGTTTCGATGCACAGCTTGCCGAGCGTCGTTAAGTCAACGCGCCGATAGTACCTGATGACCGGAATGATGTTGTAGTTCGTCCCCACCCCCCCCTCGACTACTGTGGTTCCCGCTTGTGATATTGCTGCCATACGCGGAGATACACGGCAAGATTGAGCAGGACCACTACGCTACCAAGAACCAGTTGCAATTCCCGGGTGAGCGCATCCGGATAGATGATGGGTATGACGTACCGTTCGATGAAGCCGCCTGAATACCCTGCCGCCCCGCTGAGTTCCCGCAATGAGTTTTCTACGGTGGTGAGCGGGCAGTACCAGCCGAAAAATTCGATTGCCGCGCCCCACACAGCTGCCGGCAGGTGCCCCCAGATCACCCAGTGCCAGCGTAGAACGAGCAGACCGCCTGCAACCACGAAGGCGATGAACGCAAAGTGAGTCAGCACGACTAGATCAGCTAAGAGCCGGTAGAACATCAGACAGCGCTGCTCAGCCTGTCTCTGGGTGCAGGCTGTCGATGATAATTTCTGCGGTCCTGGCCATCTTGAATTCTGGTTGGCTTCAACTCACGCCTACTCGAAGAGGTAGGCCATTAACGCACGCCCCACCATGAACCAGAATATCAATGTGGCCGTGAAGTAGATCCAGAATCTGACTATGACTATGTTGATTGTGCAATGGACTGCACTATGCAGAACACGCAACCCAACGAAAGCCCATGCCGCGGTCAGATAAATCGTGTCCACTTGCGCGGTGATGAAGATATACAGCGAGAACACGTAGAAGAGTACGGGAATCTCGAACAGATTCTTCAGATTGTCCGATGGGTTGGCAACGTGGGGCGGCGATATCCGCGCGAACTCGAGAGGTGCGAACTCGTCGGGCCCAAGATTGTTGTTCTGGATGAAAGCGATTCGTCGGATGTACATATAGATCCAGACGATCACCGTGAGGAGAATCATCGCAAAAACCGGCGCAAAGATTGCGTTTTGTTCCATGTTTGTCCCTCCAGTACATACCTTACTCGTCGGCGCCGGGTCGCTCAGCATACTGCGGCGCATCACCACCGATGTGATCCCATGGTGCTTTCGAGCCCACGAAGATGTGCGTTTCGATGGTAACGCCGGGATCGCCGTCGACACAGCCTAAGGTAAGCCCATGCACCTCGCCGTTGAACAATCCGCACAGGGATGACCCGCAGAGACTGCAGAAACCCAGCGCCCAGCCTTGTGCGGATTCGTATTTGCTGACGCTTTCGGCGCCGGTCATCCAGGTGAAGACACTGCCTTCGGCCAGCTCCGCGTAGGCCGAGGATGCACCGCTGAACGCTTTACGGCAGCGCGAGCAGTGACAGGCGCGAGCGTTGCGAAGTGATCCGTCCAGTTCGTAGCGGACAGTTCCGCAAAAGCAGCCGCCTGTGATCATCACGCAGGTCCTTCATCTGAGGATAGATGTTTATACAAGCGACCCTGTCGCAAGACCAGTCATCGTTGAAAAAAAACGCAGATCCGGATATGGGCATGGATTAGAGAAATGGATTGTGAGCGACTTCCCAGTAGAAACCGTCGGGATCTTTGAAGTAGCCGGAATAGCCACCCCAGAAAACTTTCTGACCGGCTTTGACCAGTTCCGCACCTGCGGTTACAGCTTCTTCGAGGGTTCGATCCACATCTTCGGGTGAGGCTACATTGTGCGCCAGCGCGAAACCCTGAAACCCGGATCCCTCAGGAGCGACCGTGATGTCTTCTGCCAGTTGTGCTCGCGGATACAGCGCCAACATCGTTCCGGTGGTTTCGAAAAACGCGATCCCTTCCGGACTGTCCTTGCGCGGCAGTCCCAGACCCTTTTCGTAAAATTCAATCGCTCGGTCCAGGTCGAGCACACCAAGAGTGATTAGGGTGATATGCGGTTTCATCGTTACGTTACTCGTATCCGGGTTCGAATTCCGTCTCGTAATGAAACTCTACGAGGTAGACATTTTCGCCCCTGCCATGCTTTGCAACTTTAAGCAGATCTGCAACGCCAGCGAATCCGGATTTGCGAGCCAGCATTGGGGTGATGTCGTCGAGTTCTATCTGATAGATGCGATCGACGACAATTGAGCCATCTTCCAGTCTGTATCGATTGCCCACTTTAACTCTGGGACTCTTCCAGATTCGCACGCTGCAGGTGATTTCGCCGCGCTTTATGGGGTCTCTCAGTTTTTTGGTGAACAGCATGTGGGGTAGCGCGAATTCTCAGGTGTCGAGGGAAGCAGCATGGCAGATGCACTGTTGCAGATACGCGGATTTTTCGCTATCGCTGATGCCCTCGGGTTCTGGTAGCAGGATGTAACTTTTTTTAATCGGTGAGTTATCAAAGTACCTCAACGGCGTGGCTTTACCCGCCTCGATGAGTTGTTCGCAGTGTGATTTCGGCAGCTTGAAAGCCAGCCCTTTCGGCGTGAGCGAGGCGCACAGTTTGTTTTCGACATAGAGCGCTGCACCGCTGAAGAAATGTTTGCAGATAAGATCGGGGTTATGCGGCTGCAAAGAGACAACCAGTTCCTGTAGCTGATCGAGATAGGGCTGCGCCATTGCTGGACCTACTGTCTCGGTCTGCCTTCGCCATGCTGAGGGTCGGCGAGTTGATCCAGGTGATTTCTTTCACCGGCTCGGATGAAGTGGTTCATCGAGTTCTCTGTGGGTGGTACTGGGCATGCGAAAGTCGGGTCGTAAGCGCAATATGGATTGAAAGCGAGATTGAAGTCGACGACGAAAGAATCATCCAGTGGTAATTCGAAATCGATGTAGCGACCTCCTGAATAGGTCATTTCTCCATTCGTTAAATCCCGAAAGGGTAGAAGTGCTGAGAACTTGCCAGCGATGGTGCCCACTCTCTGGAACATGGAGAGACTTACGAGCCGACCATCAGGCATTGTGAACTTCACGTTGCCGTACATCGCAAAATTCATAAAAGCCCCGTTGAAAGCCGGCATACGGAAAGCCGTTGAGTCTGCGGCGGGCGTGAAGTGCGCTTTACGCCTGAGACGCGGGTCGATTTCGAAATAGTCCAACCCTTTGAAATTGACGATATCCGAATCAGGTATTGGTGATGTAGCAGGATTTCGAAACTCTGCATCCACTGACGCCCGGTGCTCGATTATGGATTCGAGGTAAGCATCGCTTGCGTGGGCGAATGATGCGTTACCAAAAAGGAAAGCAAGCGCTGCAAATGCGATCGTCAGTTCAGTCAGAATCGGCCCCTTACATATTGCGTCGACTCACATCACATCACGGATCGTTCGCCGGCCGAGTTGCGACATGTGCACTTCATCGGGACCATCGGCAATCCGGCAGTAACGGCTTGTCATATAGATGCGGCTGATGGGCGTATCCTGCGTAACCCCCATGCCGCCATGAGCCTGTAGTGCGCGGTCCGCGACAATCTGGCACATCTGGGGCGCGACGATTTTGACCATGGAGATATGGTCGCGTGCGCCTTTCGGACCGAACTTGTCCATCTTGTCGGCAGCAGCAAGCACCAGGAGCCGACATTGTTCGATCTCGCAGCGCGAGCGTGCAACGTCATGTTGGATGCTTGTCTTCTCCGACAGCTTTTCGCCGAATGCCTCCCGTTCGGCAACCCGCTTACACATGAGGTCCAGACATCGCTGGGCCATACCGACGAACATCATCGCGTATTGGAATCTGCCGGGGCCGAGTCTGCCTTGCGCGATCTCGAACCCGCGGCCTTCGCCGAGAAGAAGATTCTCAACAGGCACTCGTACGTTGTCGTAAAGCACTTGAGCGTGGCCACCCGGCGAATGCACGCTGCCAAAAGCGCGCACATGACGTTCCAGTGTTACTCCAGGTGTGTCCTTGGGTACGAGAATCATTGAAAACTGCTGATGACGTGGTGCTTGTGGATCGGTCTTACCCATTACCACGAACACTTTGCACAGCGGATTGAACGCATTGGATGTGAACCATTTGCGCCCGTTGATGACATAGTCGTCACCGTCGCGAACGATCGTTGTTTCCAGGTTCGATGCGTCCGAAGAAGCCACAGCAGGCTCCGTCATCGAGAATGCCGAACGAATCTGGCCGTCCAGCAGCGGTTTCAGCCATTGTTCCTGCTGCTGCTCGTTGCCAAAACGGGCCAGTACCTCCATGTTCCCACGATCCGGCGCGCTGCAGTTGAACACCTCCTGCGACCAGGGTACCCGGCACATGACTTCCATGAGAGGCGCGAATTCGAGGTTGGAAAGTCCGGGGCTGAACTCTTCGTAGTCCCGAGGCAGGAACCAGTTCCAGATGCCCGCCGCTTTGGCTTTGTCCTTCAAATCTTCGAACCAGGGTGGGTACTGCCAGGCGTTCTCGGCATCCTCCACCCAGTTGCCATGATCGAGCTCGCGCGGATAGATATGCTCGGTCATGAAAGATTCGACCCGCGCACGCAGCTCCAACACTTTGTCACTCGGTTCAAAGTCCATACTCTCCCCCCATCAGGTCGGTTTTTGGAAGCTAACTCATTCTAGCAATCGTCGTTCGTCCCAAGAGACTTTGATGACTCGATACTCGACGACTGATTCATTCTATTTCTGACTGGCAGTCGGGGCTGCATTGGGCTCGTAAACCACTTCCAGCTTCATGCCATCAGGATCCGAGAAGAATACTGCATAGTAGCCCTGTGTGTAGTCGTACTCTGCAGGTGGATCTAATACAGGTATGTCGTTTTTCAGCAAGAATTCAAAAAACGACTCGACCTCCTGTCTGTTCTGCGCGTGGAAGGCAAGATGGTGCAGACCCGGCGCGTAGCGGTCATGTTCGCCTGCGGACACAGCCTGATGCAGGGCGCAGCTGAAATCTGGAGCCCCGGCAGCTATATACGCCCAGCACGGCGCGGTGCCGGCATAGCTACCCGTACGCTGATATCCGAGTCGGTTCAGCACGATCTCATAAAAAGGTACTGATACGCCGAGATCTCGGACGGTCAAGTCAATGTGGTGTGGGAATCCGAACATCGCTGTGGTCATCCGGCGATGGTCGGGATGCACGCCACCCAGCCAGCTGTAGACGGAAGTTGATGGTCATGAGCGTTGAGCTGATCACTAATCATCTGGGTCGAATTCATCGTACGCGGGTGGCTCAGCGGAGATACAGTGCCAGGGGGCTTTGGATGCCGCGAATATCTGCAGACTGGGAGTTACCTGCGGGTCGGTGTCGAATGACCCTGCAGGTATGCATACATAGTCACCGCTTTCGTTTGGAATGGATGAACCACAGGTCGGGCAGAAAGCGCGGAGATGGTCCGGCGAAGACACATACCTCGATACGAATTGGTCGCCTGCGAGCCAATGGAATTTGTTCCTATGAATGTGCGCGAACACACCGTAAGCCGAGCCCGTGATTTTACGACACATAGAACAATGGCAAATATTCATCTGCTGGGGTGGTTCGTCAATTTCGTATTGAATCTTATTGCAGAGGCAACTTCCTTTGATCATCTGAT
>CBDUDJ010000016.1:0-11965 GCA_965365885.1 uncultured Gammaproteobacteria bacterium | reverse complement strand
ATGCGTTGTGCTGGGCGACCGCGGGTGGTTCGGGCTTCCGTGGCTCCCGCAAGAGCACGCCTTTTGCTGCCCAGGTAGCCTGTGAGCGGGCATCGACGGCCGCTGTCGAACGAGGCATGAAAAGTGTCGATGTGCTTGTGAAAGGTCCTGGCCCGGGTCGTGAATCCGCGGTTCGCGCGCTCAACGCCGCGGGCTTGAAAATTAACAGTATTTCAGACGTAACACCGATTCCGCACAACGGTTGTCGGCCACCGAAGCGTCGGCGTGTCTGAGCGTACACGTCTAACTCATCTGGAGAGATAAGGGTATGGCCCGTTACACAGGACCTAAACTCAAGCTGGCACGCCGGGAAGGTACAGACCTGTTCCTGAAAAGCGGTGTGCGGCCGATTGATTCGAAATGCCGGATTGACAATCCACCGGGGCAACATGGCGCGCGTCGTTCGCGTCTGACCGACTATGCCGTGCAACTGCGCGAAAAGCAGAAAGTTCGGCGTATCTATGGTGTTTTGGAGAAACAGTTCCGCAACTACTACAAGAAAGCAGACCGGCAGAAAGGCGCCACTGGCGAAAATCTGCTGAGGTTGCTCGAAAGTCGGCTGGATAACGTCGTTTATCGCATGGGATTCGGCTCGACCCGGGCAGAATCGCGTCAGCTGGTGTCTCACAAGACGATCACCGTGAATGGTCAGATTGTGAACATCGCGTCATACATCGTCAGTGCTGATGATGTTGTAGCGATCAACGAAAAATCTCGCAGTCAGATGCGAATCCAAGCGGCATTGCAGCTGGCGTCACAACGCGCTCCCGTCGAGTGGGTTGATGTGGATCCGAGCAAGATGGAAGGCGTATTCCGTCGATTGCCGGATCGCCAGGAGCTGCCCGTAGAGATCAATGAAAATCTTATTGTCGAGCTTTACTCCAAGTAATTGGCTCAAGGAGACGAAGGTAAATGGCACAGTCCGTAACTGAATTTCTAACCCCGCGTCACATCGACATCCAGGAGGTCAGCCCCGTGCGGGCGAAAGTGACTCTTGAACCGCTCGAGCGCGGTTTCGGACACACCCTGGGTAACACGCTGAGACGCATCCTGCTATCGTCGATGCCGGGTTGCGCAATCACCGAAGTCCAGATTGATGGTGTATTGCATGAATACAGCACGCTCGAGGGTGTGCAGGAGGATGTCATCGACATCCTGCTCAATCTGAAAGGGATTGCCGTCATCCTGCACAACCAGGATGAAGCGATCATCACGCTGAACAAAGAAGGCACAGGTGAAGTCACAGCGGGTGATTTTCAGCTCAGCCAGGATGTTGAAATCGCGAATCCCGATCACCTGATCTGTTCGCTCAACGACAATGGTGCCATCAGCATCGAAGCGCGGGTTACGCGCGGTCGAGGCTATGAGCCAGTCGACAGTCAGGGAGAAGAGGAAGAGGAAACCCGGCCCATCGGCGTTCTGCGCCTGGATGCCACATATAGCCCGATGCGGCGCGTTGCATATAGCGTGGAAAGTGCCCGGGTTGAACAGCGAACCGACCTCGACAAGCTGGTATTGGATCTGGAGACCAATGGCACCATCGATCCTGAAGATGCCATTCGCCGTGCCGCGACGATCCTGCAGCAGCAGCTTGCGGTCTTTGTCGACCTCGAAAGTGAAGGCGAGGCGATCATCGAAGAGAAGGAAGACGAGATCGATCCGATCCTGATTCGACCGGTTGACGATCTTGAGCTCACCGTTCGCTCGGCTAATTGCCTCAAGGCAGAAAACATCTACTACATCGGCGATCTGATCCAGCGTACGGAAGTTGAGCTTCTGAAGACGCCGAATCTGGGCAAGAAATCGCTGACCGAAATCAAAGACGTGCTCGCTTCGCGGGGATTGTCGCTGGGTATGCGGCTGGAAAACTGGCCGCCAGCCAGCTTGAAGACGGATGACAAGGTCGCCTGAGTAGGCGATAGGTCGCCTGAGCAGGCGATAAATAGAGGTAACGAATAATGCGTCATCGTAAGAGTGGTCGACATCTGAATCGCACCAGTTCCCATCGCCAGGCGATGTTCCGGAACATGGCGGTTTCGCTGATCGAGCACGAAGTCATCAAAACAACTCTGCCCAAGGCAAAGGAGTTGCGGCGCGTCGCTGAACCGCTCATCACGCTGGCGAAGAAAGATTCGGTAGCCAATCGGCGGCTGGCTTTCTCGCGCATGCGCGACAAGGCGGCGGTGGGTAAGCTGTTCAGCGAAATCGGTCCTCGCTATCAGGAACGCCCCGGTGGCTACACGCGCATTTTGAAATGCGGCTACCGTGCCGGTGACGCAGCTCCAATAGCGTTCATCGAGCTGGTTGACCGGCCGATTCCAGATGAACTGGACGAAGATTTAGAGTTGAACGCAGATGAAGAAGTGGCAGAAGAGGCAAAGGCCTGAACTTCTTCTAAGTCGCATCGTACCCCTATACGCGGAAGCGTAGATCACCCCGCCGCTGGCTTTCGGTCAGCGGCTGCGCCGTATGCCTCAGTTTTTGCCCGGTCGCCTTCGATGGCTCAGAGCGTCATAATCAGCAGATAATAAAAAGGGAACAGGGGAGGGGCTGTGGCTGTCGAGGTAGTGAGCCCGCAGATGCGCAGGCGTCTGTTCACCGTTGCTAATCTGGCGATTTTCATGATTGGGCTCGGCTTTGCGGTGCGAGCCAACATCGCTGGTGATCTGCAGACAGGCATGTTCGATGAGCTCGATCTCGCGCGCTCTGCCGCTATGGTCGGGGAAGTCATAGCCGCTACCTTTATCGGGTTTGCATTGACGCTGCTTTTCGGCAGTGCGCTGCTCGATCATGTCGGTATGAAGCGGATGCTGTTGTTTGCTGCCTTCGGTTATCTCCTCGGCAGCGTTCTGGTCGTTGCCGCTTCGCTGCTCGGTGCTACTCAAACGAGCTACTGGCTGGTCTATGCGGGATTGATGTTGACCGGTCTCGGCTGGGGTGCAGTCGAAGCCGCGACAAATCCGCTCGTCGCGGCACTGTATCCCGAGGAAAAAACCCATCGCCTGAATATTCTCCACGCGTGGTGGCCCGCGGGCATCGTCGTCGGTGGCCTGATAGGACTCACACTGGGCGCGCTCAGTCTGCCCTGGCAGGTCAACATGCTGATACTCATTGTGCCCGCACTGATCCTGGCAATGCTTGTGTGGGGCGCCGTTTTCCCTGTTACCGAGCGCGTTGCTGCGGGGATCGAGCATGCAGCCATGTACCGGGAGATCATCCGCTCGCCGGGTTTTCTGTTGTGGTTTTTCTGCATGATGCTGACCGCGACTTCGGAACTTGCGCCAGGCCAATGGGTGGATCTGGCATTGTCCAACGTGGTGGGCATGCAGGGCATCATTCTGCTGGTTTATGTGAGTGCGCTCATGTTCGTGATGCGCCACTTTGCCGGGCCGCTTGCGGCAAAGGTATCCCCGGTGGGATTGCTGTGGTTTGGCAGTCTTTTTGCGGCATTGGGCCTTTATGCCCTCGCGGCGGCTGACACCCCCCTGCTGGCCTTCGGTGCCGCGACGATCTGGGGTATCGGCGTCTGCTACATGTATCCGACCATGCTGGCTTCGGTTTCCGAGCGCTATCCGCGCGGCGGTGCGTTCTTCATGGGATTGATGGGGTTTGCAGCCGGACTTGCGATCCAGTACGTACTGCCGCAGATGGGCGCGATATTTGATGCAGCCAAGCTCGAAGCCGCCGGCAGTGTCCAGGCACTGGCGAATCTCAGCGGCGCCGAACTTGCAGAAGTGATGCGGTTTGCGTCGGTAGAATCTTTTCAGGCAGTGGCCGTCGTGCCACTGCTCCTGCTGCCGGTGTTCGGTTTCATCTGGTGGCGCGATCGTCGCAGCGGCGGCTATCGACCGGTCTCACTAACTGCAGACGAATCGGTCAGCTGATCCGCACAGTTTCCTCGAGGAGGTGCAACATGGATAGACGGGAAGTTCTCAAAGCAGCCGGGGTCTTGCTCGGAGTGGCAATCTCGCCGTCGTGCAGCCGGGCGCTGGAATCCGGTGAAGATCTCAACGCGCCGCCGGCCAGCGGCGAACTTTCAGCCGAAGCACAGCGAATAATTGAAGTTCTCGTGGATCTCATCATCCCGCAAACAGACACGCCAGGTGCAATAGCAGCTGGAGTTCCCCAGTTCATTCAGCAGATCGTGATGGACTGGTATACGGCCGCCGAACGGGCGATCTTTCTGGATGGTCTGACGGCTCTGGACGCAACCAGCCAAAGCAACTGGTCGATGCCGTTCGTCGAGCTTGAGCCAGCGCAACAAGCTCAGCTGCTGGCGGCACTCGAACCATCGACACAAGGCAGCAACGCCTTGAGCGCGATCTTCATGCCTGCGGGTGCGGCGGGTGAGGTACCGTTTTACCTGAAGCTCAAGGAATTAACGGTACTGGGTTATTACACATCGGAGATTGGCTCGACCCAGGAGTTGCTGTACCTACCGGTACCCGGGCGTTATGACGGTGACTATGAGTTGGCCGAAATCGGCCGGCAATGGACCACGTGAGGTAGCAATGGACAACTATGACTTTGACGCGATCGTGGTCGGCTCCGGCATCAGCGGTGGCTGGGCGGCAAAAGAACTCACCGAAAAGGGCCTCAAGACGCTGGTGCTCGAGCGGGGTCGGCCGTTGGAACATGGTACGGGTTACACGGGCGAACATCGGCCCAAGTGGCAGACACCGGTCCGCGGATTGCCTCTGCGCGATCTTTACAATGATGAGTACGAGATACAGAGCACCAGCTACGCCTTCGATGAGACTACGCGCCACTTCTGGAACAACGACTCCAACAATCCTTACGACTGGGATCCGCAGCACCCGTGGCACTGGGTGCGGGCGGACGTTGTTGGTGGCCGCTCGCTGCTGTGGGCACGCCAGGTGTATCGCTGGAGTGATCTGGATTTTGCAGCAAACAAGCTCGATGGCCACGGTTGCGACTGGCCGATCCGCTATGCAGATATCGCGCCCTGGTATAGCCATGTCGAGAAGTTCATCGGCGTGTCTGGCCAGAAGCTTGGATTACCGCAGCTGCCTGACGGTGAGTTTCTCAAGCCCATGGAGTTGAACGTGCTCGAGCGGCACGTGGCGGCACGTATTGCAGAAGAATTTCCGGACCGTGTGATGACCATCGGTCGCGTGGCGATACTCACAGAGCCACTGCCGCACTCCGATCGTGGTACCTGCCACTACTGCGGTCCCTGCCATCGCGGCTGTTCCGTGGGTGCATACTTTTCGTCGTTGAGTTCCACGCTGCCAGCGGCGACCGCCACGGGCAATATGACGCTGCGCGCGAATGCGGTGGTCGAAGGGCTCGATTACGACGCCGGGCGCATCACCGGGGTGCGGGTGATCGACACCGAGACTGGCGTCCGCCAGACCTACACTTCCAGAGTCGTGTTTCTCTGCGCATCCACTATCGGCAGCACGCAGATTCTGCTGAACTCTGCGAGCGATGCGTTTCCCAACGGCCTCGCTAACACCAGTGGCACGCTGGGGCGATATCTGATGGATCATACCTATGCCGTTGGTGCGATGGGTGTGTTCTCGGGATTCGAGAAATACTACCCGATGGGTGCGCGGCCGAACGGCGCCTATATACCCCGCTATCAGAATCTCGAAGGTGGCGATGAGGCGGGATTCTATCGGGGTTACGGTTTTCAGGGTGGTGCTGCGCGAATGAACTGGCAGACGATGGCACGCCTTACTCCCGGCTTTGGCGCTGAGTTTAAGAATTCGTTGCGCACGCCGGGGCCCTGGACGATGCGACTTGGAGGTTTTGGCGAATGCCTGCCCTATGAGGACAACTACCTGGACCTGCATCCGACTAAGAAAGATCGCTTCGGAATTCCGCAGGTGCGTTTTCGCTTCACCTGGCATGACAATGAAGTCCGGCTGAGAGAAGCATCGAAAGCGGATGCTGCTCGCATGTTGACAGCCGCTGGCGCGGTATCGGTCAGCGAGTACGATGCCCAGGCACCCGGCGGCGCGGCAATACATGAAATGGGCACGGCACGTATGGGACGGGACCCCGCCGATTCCGTGCTGAACGGCTTCAATCAGGCACACGACGTTGCAAACCTGTTCGTCACCGATGGTGCCGCGATGACGTCTTCATCCTGTGTGAACCCGTCGATCACCTACATGGCACTCACGGCACGGGCCGTCGACTATGCCGCGACGCAATTGCGCGAAGGGGCGATCTGAGCTTGAAAAAGTGGCTGTGGACGGCCGGTGTGCTGTTGGCGGTGACGCTGGTGGCCTATCAGTACCGGCTCTATATATTTGCTGCGATCAACCAACCGCAGATGTTCACCCCGCCCAGCTTCGACACGGAACCGCCGGTACTGCCTGCTCTGAGCGGCGAGCTGAAGATCCTCGCGATCTCCAAGACCAACTCGTACCGCCACGCGGCAATTCCGGATGCGAGCGTGATGCTGCAGTCGATTGCCGATGAGCGCGGCTGGGGTATTTTTCAAACGGAGAACGCGGCCGTATTCAATACCGAAGATCTCGCAAAGTTCGATCTGGTGGTGCTGAATAACGCTACTGGGCGGTTGTTCACGGCCGAACAGGAGGTTGCGTTTGTCGATTTCGTCGAAAACGGCGGTGGCGTCGTCGGCATCCACGCGGCGGGAGATTCCTCTCAGGAGTGGGACTGGTATGTCTCCGAACTGATTCGCGCGCGCTTCACAGGCCACCCGATGCAGCGGCATATTCAAGAGGCGACGCTGACAGTAGAAGACACAAGCCATGCGGCGACAAAACACCTGGCTGCAGCCTGGATCCGTAGTGACGAGTGGTACAACTTCGCGGCGAGTCCACGAGGCCGCGTCAATGTGCTGATCTCGATCGATGAGACCACCTACGATCCCGAGGCGGCTCCGATGGGTGAAGATCATCCGATGGTCTGGTGGCATGAACTCGGCAAAGGGCGCGTTTTTTACTCAGCGCTGGGACACTCTCCGGAGAGTTACCGAGAAGGCGCGATGCCGACAATGATCGAAAGCGCCATAGCCTGGGCAGCAAAACGCTAAAGGTTAACGAGCGGCACTATTTGGTTCTATTTCGTTGCAGCACCTTTTTGAGATACCGGCCCGTATGGGAACCGCGCTTCTTGGCGATCTGCTCCGGGGTGCCGACTGCTACGACCTGGCCGCCGCCTGAGCCGCCTTCGGGGCCGAGATCGATGATCCAGTCGGCGGTTTTGATGACGTCGAGATTGTGTTCAATCACCACCACAGTGTTGCCGTGATCGCGCAGGCGGTGCAACACTTCCAGCAGTTGTGCAATATCGTGGAAGTGCAGGCCCGTTGTCGGTTCATCGAGAATGTAGAGCGTTTTGCCTGTGTCGCGCTTCGACAGTTCTCGGGAAAGTTTGACGCGTTGTGCTTCGCCACCGGACAGTGTCGTCGCACTCTGGCCGAGACGGATATAGGACAAACCCACATCCATCAGCGTCTTCAGCTTGCGTGCGAGCATGGGCACGGGTTCAAAAAACTCATGCCCCTCTTCAACCGTCATATCCAGCACTTCGTGGATGTTTTTACCCTTGTAGCGCACGTCGAGCGTTTCCCGGTTGTAACGTTTGCCTTTGCAGACGTCGCAGGGCACATAGATGTCCGGCAGAAAATGCATTTCGACTTTGATCACGCCGTCACCCTGACAAGGTTCACAACGCCCACCCTTGACGTTGAAGCTGAAACGGCCGGGCTTGTAGCCGCGGGTGCGCGATTCCTGTGTCTGAGAAAATAGCTCGCGGATAGGCGTGAACAAACCGGTGTAGGTTGCCGGATTGGATCGTGGCGTTCGACCGATCGGGCTCTGATCGATGTCCACTACTTTGTCCAGATGCTCCAGCCCCTGGATTTCGTCATGGTCGGCGGCGGTCAACGTCGTCGCTTTGTTGAGCGAGGTCGCGCTGACGGGATACAGGGTCTGATTGATAAGTGTCGACTTTCCCGAACCTGAAACACCGGTGATGCAGGTCAGTAGCCCGCACGGAATCCCGGTGTTTATATTCTGGAGATTATTACCGCGAGCACCGATCACGCGCAGCACGCTGGACTCGTCGAACGATGTTCGTTGTGCCGGGATGGGAATGCACTTCTTGCCGGTGAGGTATTGGCCGGTAATGGATTTGCGGGACTTGAGTATTGCCTCGAGCTTACCGGCGGCAACGATTTTACCGCCATGGACGCCGGCACCGGGACCAATGTCGATGACGTAGTCCGCCCGTCGGATCGCTTCCTCGTCATGTTCCACCACCAGCACAGTGTTGCCAAGGTCACGCAGGTGCACGAGCGTCTCCAGCAGCCGGGCATTGTCCCGCTGATGCAGACCTATGGATGGCTCATCGAGAATGTACATCACGCCGACCAGGCCAGCGCCAATCTGGCTGGCCAGGCGAATGCGCTGAGCTTCGCCGCCCGAGAGCGTCTCTGCGCTGCGATCGAGGGTGAGATAGTTGAGCCCGACGTCCACCAGAAATTGCAGGCGCGCGCGAATTTCCTTGAGTATCTTATCGGCGATCTCGCCGCGGCGACCGGTGAGCGAAAGCGATTTGAAATATTTGAGGGTGTCGTACACCGAGCCTGATGTCACAGTCGGGACGTTTACGCCGTCGATGAATACATGGCGTGACTCTTCGCGCAGACGGGTTCCATTGCACTCAGGACAATCACGTACCCGCAGGTACTTCGCCAGGTTCTCGCGCACCATGCTGGAGTCCGTCTCGAGGTAACGGCGCTCCATATTCGGAATGACGCCTTCGAATTTATGCCGCCGGTGAATGACGTCGCCGCGATCGTTGACGTAGCTGAAGTTGATGCGTTCACCGTTGCTGCCGTAGAGGATGGCGTTGCGGTGTTTCTTCTTGAGTTTCTTGAACGAACTTTCCACATCGAATTTGTAGTGTTCAGCGAGTGAAGAGAGCATGTGGAAATAGTAGACGTTGCGCCGGTCCCAACCGCGAATGGCACCTTCGGCGAGCGTGAGCTCCTCATCCTGGATCACAAGTGTCGGATCGAAAAACTGCTTCACACCCAGGCCATCACACGTTTGACAGGCACCTGCCGGATTGTTGAAGGAAAACATCCGTGGTTCCAGCTCGCTGATGCTGTAGCCGCAGACGGGGCAGGCAAATCGTGCGGAGAACACCAGCTCGTCCTCAGCGGGATCATCCATGTCCGCCACCCGGGCGATGCCTTCGGTCAGGTCCAGTGCCGTTTCGAAAGACTCCGCCAGCCGCTGTTGCATATCGGGGCGGATGCGCAGGCGGTCAACGACAGCTTCTATGGTGTGCTTCTTGTTCTTGTCGAGTTTCGGTGAATCGTCGAGGTCCACCACGAGGCCGTTTATGCGAGCTCGGATGAAGCCATTGCTCATGAGCTCCTGGAAGACGTGGAGATGTTCGCCTTTGCGCTCGCTTACCACCGGCGCCAGAATCATGATGCGCTTGTCCGCTGGCAGAGCGAGCACCTGATCCACCATCTGACTGACCGTCTGGGCGTCGAGCGGCTGATCGTGGTGCGGGCAGCGAGGCTCGCCAACCCGGGCGAAGAGGAGCCGGAGATAATCGTAGATCTCGGTGATCGTGCCCACGGTGGATCGGGGATTGTGAGAGGTGGACTTCTGTTCGATCGAAATGGCGGGTGAGAGGCCCTCGATATGGTCGACGTCGGGCTTCTCCATCATGGACAGAAATTGCCGTGCATACGCTGAGAGCGATTCGACGTAGCGGCGCTGACCCTCGGCGTAGAGCGTGTCGAAGGCGAGAGACGACTTCCCCGAACCCGAAAGACCGGTGATTACGATCAGCTTGTCGCGAGGAATGTCGAGATTGATGTTCTGAAGATTGTGGGTCCGGGCGCCACGTACCGCGATTGTGTCCAAAATCCCTGCTCGTCGGCGAAACCCATCAACATAGACTGATAGTTTCCGCGGAGCAAGCTGGAGCATCGCTCAAATCTGACTAGCGATTCACGCAGGCGAATTTGCCGTCTATCCGTGGGCTTGGATTGCCGGATGCGCTAAACTGTATGGTGGACTTGCAGGCAAAATCAGGTAGAGAAATATGGCGCGGGGAATAAACAAAGTCATCCTTATCGGCAACCTGGGCAGAGACCCGGAAACCCGATACACCCAGGGCGGCGGCGCGGTCACGAACTTCAGTGTCGCGACCTCGGATAGCTGGCGCGACAAACAGTCTGGCGAGCAGCAGGAGCGCACCGAGTGGCATAACGTCGTTTGTTTTGCCCGGCTGGCAGAGATTGCTGGCGAGTATCTGAAAAAAGGCTCGAAGGTGTATATCGAAGGCAGTCTGCGCACGAGCAGCTGGGAGGCCGACGGGCAGAAGAAATATCGTACCGAGGTCATGGCGCGCGATTTGCAAATGTTAGACAGTCGTGGTGGAGGCGGAGCGCCTTCGGGCTTCGAATCGCAGGCCCCGGAAGCGAGTCAGGAAAATGCTGCAACGGTTGCCGACAGCGACGACTTCGACGACGACATCCCTTTCTAGCGGCGCAGGGACTTTCTAGCGCAGGGCCCTTCTAGCGAAGGGCTCAGGCGAGCGCGATCGCGCCGAGCATCAGGCCGAGTAGTACCCGATAGATCACATACGGCCACATGCCAGTTCGTTCTACCAGGCGCACGAATGCGGCAATGCACAGATAAGCACTTAAGCCCGCGAGGCTGGCGGCGATTGCCAACTCCCCCCAGAGCACGGGTGTTGGATTGCTGAGCAGATCCGTTGTGGTCAAAAAAGCAGCACCTGCGATCGTTGGAATCGCCAGCAGGAACGAAAAGCGGGCGGCCGACCGCCGCCGCAGACCCAGCCAGAGTGCCGCGGTGATCGTAATTCCGGAGCGGGATGTACCGGGGATGAAGGCCAGCGCCTGGGCCGCGCCGATGACTCCCGCGTGCCACCAGGAAATGCTCGTCAATTCACCGCGCCGGCGATCCGATAGAGCAAGCAGCACAGCAAATGCGATCGTGGCAATGGCGATGGTCTCAATGCCACGAAGATTTGCCGCGATCCAGTCGCGGAAGAGATAGCCCGTGATGACAACGGGAATGGTTGCCAGCGCAAGCTTCAACATTTCATCGACCGACTCATCGTATTTTCTGCGACTTACGTAGGCCAGACCGCTCGAGGTATACCCCGCGAGATCTGCCCGGAAGTATCCACACACGGCGATCAGTGTCCCAAGATGGACAGCGACGTCGAAGGCGAGCCCCTGATCGGGCCAGTCGGTCAACAGTGCAGGCAGGATCAGATGGGCCGAACTCGAGATCGGCAGAAACTCGGTGATGCCCTGTATGAGGGCCAGCGTAATGATTTGCAGCGAATCCACGGCGCGTAAGTCTATAGGCCAGGTACGCAAACCGCGACCGCAGGTGTACAGTGATGTGGCATGTTCAAAGGAATGAGGGCGTGAGCGACACCGCTGAGATACCGCTGTTTCCGCTGGCAACTGTGTTGTTTCAGGGTGGTCGGCTGCCGCTGCGCATCTTCGAGCCTCGCTATCTGGACATGGTGAGTCGGAGCATGCGAGAGCAGGCGCCGTTCGGTGTGGTGCTGATCCGCCACGGCGATGATGCACGCCTGCAGCGCGATACCCCACAACCGGAAATATTCGATGTGGGTACGGCAGCGGAAGTGGTGGACTTCAATCAGCTGAGCAATGGCGGCCTTGGCATTGTTGTCAAAGGCGGCAGAAAATTCAGAATCGCCGCAACCCGCGAGCAGACGGACCATCTGCTGATCGGCGAGGTCCGTTACCTGCCTGCAGAGCCCGGTGGCGAGGTGAACGATGATCATGCTTCACTGGTCGCCATCCTGCGTGAACTCATGAAGCATCCGGGTGTCCAGAGACTCGATTTCGACATCGATTTTGCCGATGCCCGTTCGGTCGGCTGGCGGTTGTCCG
>CBDUDJ010000015.1:0-12209 GCA_965365885.1 uncultured Gammaproteobacteria bacterium | reverse complement strand
GCTGGTGCTGGTAATCCTGCTTATCGGGTGTGATGGGTGGTGATCTTGCTATCTCTGTGGCATCTGACTAAACTGCGCGCCCTTCGAGAAACCTGCTTGAGACGGGCAATGAAAGCGGACATCCATCCAGAGTACCAAGAGATCAAGGCGTCCTGCAGCTGCGGCAACGTCATAGAAACCCGTTCGACGTTGAAGGAAGACATCCACCTGGAAGTCTGCTCGGCTTGCCATCCCTTTTACACCGGGAAACAGAAGATCCTTGATGCTGGTGGCCGCGTTGAGCGTTTCCGCAAGCGCTTCGGTGACCGCTCCAGTACGAAGCAGGACTGAACCGACGCGCATTGCCGCGTCGCCAACTACCTCCCTATTCAGCCTATATTCAGCTGAACCCATCAAGTATCGGCGGTCTAATTCCGTGTTCGCCACGCGTGGTTACCTGTGCGCTAGAATGACTCAAATGATGACCCGCTTAAGATCTGCTGGATTCAGGCACAACAGCGTGCTGCTGGGCGGTCCGCTCGCGGTCCTGCTCGTGCTTGTCAGCATCCCGCTTGCCTGGTCTGCAGGGCCAGGCGAGAAGGTCTATCAGGAGATGATTGATAACGATCAGCTGTACCCTGACGAGGCCTGGCAGAGCTACGTCGACGAGATTGGTCAGCGGTTACTGCTCGTTACCTCGGATGCCGGTAAGGAATATCACTTCTACGTGCTCGACAATCCTGTCGTCAACGCCATGGCCTTTCCGGATGCATACATTTTCGTGAACCGTGGGCTGATCTCTTATCTACGTTCCGAGGATGAGCTTGCGGGCGTGATCGGCCATGAAATTGGTCACGTGGTGGGTCGTCACACGAAGCGCAGCAAACGGACCAAGATATTCAGCGATGTTGCAGGATTCATCGGTTCGATCCTCGTCGGTACCAGTGCCATCGCCGATCTTGCGAATACGGCATCGGCCACCTTGATCTCGGGCTATGGCCGGGAGTTCGAACTCGAAGCGGACGAGTATGGCGGAGAGTTCCTGGCGCTTGCCGGTTACAACCCGCTGTCGATGATCGACGTCATTCATGTGCTCAAGGATCACTCGCTGTTCTCCAAGAACGTACTCAGGGAGCCCAGCGTCTACCATGGCCTGTTTTCCTCCCACCCGCGCAACGACAAACGCCTGCACGATGCCGTAGCGAAGTCGCAGCACCTTCTGCCGGAGGAAGTTTCAGAGCCGGAACGGGATTTCTGGGAGATGATCAACGGCCTGGTTTATGGTGATGAGGCGGCGACAGGTTTGATCAAGGGCACATCGTACTATCACGGCTCGTTGCGGGTGGTGGTGAGCTTCCCCGACGGCTGGGATGTGCGAAATTCTCCCGCGGAGATCATCGGCAAGGCGCCCGGGGCGAACGACTCGTTCGTTACGCTCCGTCGGCTCAATCCACCGCAGTCCGAACAGACCCCTGCGCAATATGTCACCGAAACGCTCAAGCGGGATGATGTGATCGATGGCGAAGAACTCGAAATCAACGGGTTCTCAGCCTTCATCGGCACCGTTGAAATCGCCGACGGGTCTGCCCAGATGCGCAAGATTGCGATTATCTACAAAGATTCCGGTGTGTATCTCTTCAAGGGTGAACTGGGGCCGGTTGGCGATCCCGCGGTATTCGCTGAAAAGTGGCGGCAGACCGTGGAGTCATTTCGCGCTATGACTGCGGACGATCTGCGGATTGCCAATGATCAGCGGATCAATGTCATCGTCGCAAAACCGTCGGACACGTATGCCACCCTTGCCCAGAAAGTCTCGCTGAAGTCCTATCCGGAAGAAACGCTGCGGGTCATCAACGGCCACCATCCCAACGGCGAGCCGCGTGCCGGTGACCGCGTGAAAATCATTCAGTAGCCCACGGGCACTCTAGAAGATATCTACCGGTTTTATCTCTTTCTCGCCGTTCGTATCGCCGAGTCGGTCCTGTGATTTCTGGCGTGGCGCGTATTCAGCGAGGAAAAACTCGAAAATGGCGTCGTCCTGCCGGGTTGCAGCCAACTCGCCGCTGGTCGGGTCGATCTTCATGGTCACCACACCGGCAGGCTGATCCGGAAAGCGTTGAGGTTTGTCAGACAATGCTGTCTGCATGTATTCAATCCAGATCGGCAGCGGAGTGTTGGAGCCGTATTCGCGCGCACCCAGCGGCCGATGATTGGGAAAGCCGACCCAGACAGTCGTGACCACCTCGAGATTGTAGCCATTGAACCAGGTGTCGGCGGCATCGTTGGTGGTGCCGGTTTTACCGGCGATGTCGCGCCGTTCGAGACTGCGCGCACGACGCCCCGTGCCCTTGCGGATCACATCCTGCAGCATGGTGTGCATGATGTATGCGTTGCGCTCATCGATCACCCGGGTTGCCGGCAGGACGGGCAGTTGAACCACCTGCAGCGTGGTCGTGTCCAGTTCATCTGCCTTCATTCCAGCCGCCGCGTCCTTTTCACCCGCCGCGGGCGCTCCCGCTGCCAGCAATTCTTCGAGGTTCGCCGGTTCGTTGTTCGCAAAATCGTTCGCGAGATCAGCAGCAGGCTGGACGGTATCGGCCTCATCACAGGGATCACAGACGACAGGATGGCGCGGCGAGAAGACGGTCTCACCGTTGATATCGACCACCCGCTCGATGATATTCGGCTCGACCCGCCAACCGCCATTCGCCAGCACCGCATAAGCGGCCGCCATATCCAGCGGCGTGACCGCCATCGTGCCGCCACCGATGGCGAGCTGTGTGTTGCGTGGAAACGAGCTCGTGTCGAAGCCGAAACGGCGCACATAGTCCATCACTCTGCCGGCACCGACCTTCAGCAGAACCCGCATAGAGACCAGGTTGATCGATCGATAGAGGGCTTCGCGCAGGCGGGTGGGACCGTTGTAGGAGTTGTTGTCATTATCCGGTCGATACTCGGCTTCCAGATTCTGATCGTCAAAAACCAGTGGTGCGTCCATGAAGATGCTTGCTGGGGTCAGGCCATGGTGTAGCGCGGAGGAGTAAACGAAGGGCTTGAAACCGGATCCCGGCTGACGGGCTGCCTGCAGCGCGTGATTGTACTGGCTCATGCCGAAGTCGAAGCCACCGGCCATCGCGAGTACCGCACCGGTAGTGGGATCCAGTGACACGAGCGCGCCCTGGATCTCGGGCAATTGTGCCAGCCGCCAGGTTTTGATCGATGCGGCGGCGAGGGGAGGGTCGGCCTCCGGGCTGCCTCCTGCCAGCGCCGCCACGGCTGGCGCCTCATCGGCTGGAACTTGTGCAGCATCAGCCAGTCGGGTACCGGTGTGTTGCACGCGGACGATATCGCCGACTGCCACGGCATTTGTCGCTGTCTGTACTGCGGGGCCACGCGTATCGACGTCGATGAAAGTGCGCGCCCAGCGCAGGGAGTCCATGTCGAGCAGCGCCCGTTCCCCGCCGCTGAGCTGGGCTTGCGCACGATCTTCGCTGACTTCGACGATGACGGCAGCCTGCAGATCAGCGTAGAGCGCATAATTTTGCAGTACCGACTCAATCTGCTCGGTCGTCAGCGGATTATCGGCGTCTAACTCGATGACACCTTCGGCGCCGCGATAGCCGTGGCGCCTGTCGTAGCTCAAAAGCCCGTTGCGCAGTGCAATCCCGGCCGCGGCCTGTGCATCGGCATTGAGCGTTGTGTAGACCTCATAACCTCCTGTGTAGAGATCAGGCAGGCGGCCTATGAGTTGCTGGCGTACCCACTCAGCCGGAAACGCGGCTGGCACATCCAAGGCCCTTGAATAGACTTTCGCGGTGATTGGCGCAGCCGTAGCGGTTCTGTGGGCCGCGGCATCGATGGAGCCCTGTTCACGCATGCGGCTCAGCACGAGATTGCGCCTTTTCAGCGCGCGCTCCGGACCGTTGACCGGGTTGCCCGCAGACGGTGCCTGCGGAATGCCCGCGAGCATGGCAAGCTGTGGCAACTCCAGATTCTGCAGGGTTTTGCCGTAGTAAGTGAGGGCCGCAGCCTGCGCCCCATATGCGCGTTTGCCGAATGGCACAACGTTGATATAGAGCTCTAGAATTTCATCTTTGCTCAGTTCCTGCTCGATTTTGAGCGCCAGGAGAATTTCCTTGAACTTGCGGATGAAGAGTTGGTCCAGCGAAAAAGTGCCCAGGTTGCGCGGCAGCTGCATCGTAATCGTGGAGCCACCTCGGCTGATCTCGCCAAAATTCGTCAGAAGGTCGATGCTGGAGGTGAGCAGCGTAATGAAATCGACGCCGCCGTGCTCGTAAAAGCGTTTGTCTTCTGTATCGAGCAGAGCGCTGATGAACAGCGGTGGCACCTCAGCCAATGTGACCGGAATGAGACGCCTTTCACCAAATTCTGCAATCAGACGCTCGTCCGCCGTGTACACCCGCAGCGGCGTTTCGAGCCGGACGTGGCGATAGGTCTCAGCAGGGGGCAGTTGTGGGTCCAAATACAGGTACGTGCCTGCAAGACTGAGTACTGCGGCACATAAACCGGCGAGTCCGAGCCACATAATACGCAAAGTGACGCTACTGGACATCTGTGTCATGACCGCGGCAGCGATACAGGGAACGGATTGCGGATGTAGTAATCCTGGTATCTAATGTTTAGTTGCATGAATAGGACGTAAGTGCCCGCGATAGTAAGGAAATTATACCGTGCTTGGTTTCTTAAGTAAGAAGTCCAATATTCTACTTGGACTAGATATAAGCTCCACTTCAGTCAAGCTTCTTGAGCTTTCTAAGGCGAATGATCGCTATCGTGTGGAATCCTACGCGGTAGAGCCATTGCCGCCCAACGCAGTCGTTGAAAAGAATATTAGCGATGTGGAAGGTGTAGGTGAAGCGATAAAGCGAGTAGTGAGCCGCTCCAAGAGTGCTGCCAGACAGGCCGCCGTTGCGGTGGCGGGCTCTGCGGTCATTACCAAGACCATTGAAATGGACGCTCAGCTCGGCGATGACGAGATGGAAAATCAAATCATCGTCGAAGCCGATCAGTACATTCCCTATCCACTCGACGAAGTCGCTATCGATTTCGAGGTGCAGGGGTTGTCTGAACGCAATCCAGATCAGGTCGAAGTCCTGCTGGCTGCTTGCCGGAAGGAAAACGTCGAAATGCGCGAAGCCGCGCTCGACCTCGGCTCGATCAAACCATCGGTAGTGGACATCGAAGCGCATGCAATGAAGCGCGCCTTCGAACTGCTCAAGCCGCAGCTCGGCAGCAACGCCGAGGATCTCGTCGTTGCGATCATCGACATCGGTGCCACGATGACGACGCTTTCGGTTCTTGCGGATGACAAGTCTATTTACACCCGTGAGCAACTCTTTGGCGGTAAGCAGCTGACAGAGGAAATTCAACGACGTTACAGCCTTTCTTTCGAAGAAGCCGGACTTGCGAAAAAGCAGGGCGGTCTGCCTGATGACTATGAACAGGAAGTTCTGCAGCCGTTCAAGGATGCTGTGTTGCAGCAGGTCACCCGATCCCTGCAATTCTTCTTCTCATCCAGCCAGTACGACGACGTTGATTACATCGTCCTTGCTGGCGGTACCGCCTCCATCGATGGCATGGCGGAAATGATCGAAAACAAGTTGGGTACGCCAACAATCATTGCAAATCCTTTCAGTGACATGGCGTTGTCGGGCAGAGTGAATGCCAACGCACTGGCTAACGATGCACCGGCGATGATGATAGCTTGCGGCCTGGCCATGAGGAGTTTCGACTGATGGCTCACATCAACCTACTACCGTGGCGCGAGTGGGAACGCGAGCGCAAGAAAAAGGAATTTCTCACCAATCTGGTAGCAGTGCTGGTACTGGGTGGCGTTCTGGTGTTCGTCGGTGGCTGGATGCTCGATAGTTCGATCGACAACCAGAACGACCGCAATCAGTTCATGAAGACGAAGATTGCCACACTGGATGCGAGAATCGTCGAGATCCAGGCGTTGCAGAAAGAAAAGAAAGAGCTGCTTGCGCGGATGCAGGTGATCCAGGATCTCCAGGGTAACCGGCCGGTGATCGTACGAATTTTTGACGAAATGGTCCGCACGCTATCCAAAGGTGTGCATTACCGATCACTGGAATTCAAAGGCAGGGATTTCAAAGTAGAAGGGACCGCCGAATCCAACAACCGGATATCGTCGCTGATGCGCAATCTCGATGATTCAGGCTGGTTCGATGCGCCGAATCTTCGCAGCATCAAAGAAGATCCGAAGAATGTTTCTTACGGCCCGCAGGCAAGTACGTTCGATTTGACGTTCATCCAGGTCAATCCGAACGCCGATGAGTCAGAGGGAGATTAGAGATGGCGCTGCAAGACACAATCGAGCAACTGCAGAATTTCGATTTCAACGAACTCGATGTCAACAACATCGGCTCGTGGCCCACAGCGGTCAAAGCTATTTTAATGATGATTCTCTTTGTTGCCGTCCTGGGTGGTGGTTACTACGTCCACCTCACAGACAAGCAGACGATGCTTGATGGGGTCGAAGCCGAAGAGGTCAATCTTAGAAAGGACTACGAAAGCAAGAGCGCCCGGGCAGCGAATCTCGACGCCTATCGGCGTCAGCGCGAAGAGATGAGGGCAACTTTTGGTGCTTTATTGCGTCAGTTGCCCAGCGATACCGAAGTTCCAGGGCTGCTCGAAGACATCACCAGAACGGCCGTGGATAACGAACTGACCATTGAGAGTATAGATCTGCAAAACGAGCGTCAGACGGAATTCTACGTCGAGTTGCCGATGGACATCGTGGTAGAAGGCAGTTATCACAAGATTGGCTCGTTCGTCAGCGGCGTCGCCAACCTGTCTCGAATCGTCACCCTGCACGACTTCAAAATGGTGCCGCAGGATTCCAGACAAAATCTGAAAATGACGATTCTGGCTAAAACCTATCGATATCTGGAAGAGGAAGGGTGATGCGCACAATTCACAAGCACCTTGTGATCGTATTACTCGGTGGGGCTCTGTTCGGTTGTTCTGTAGAACGAGATTTCAGTGACCTGCAATCGTTCATGGATGAAGTGGATAGTCGACCGAAGGGTCGCATCGAACCACTGCCTCCGTTCGAGCAAGTCGCGCCGTTTGCCTACCAGGCAAGCAACATGCGAAGTCCCTTTGAGCCGCCAGTGGTACTCAAGCGGGTGGAACGGCAACCTGGTGGTATCCAGGTAACCCCGAATTTTAATCGGGTAAGACAGTTTCTCGAGCAATTTACCATCGGCAACCTGGCAATGGTTGGAACTCTTGCGCAGGGCGTCGCCATGTATGCCCTGGTACAGGATGGAGAAGGCGGTGTACACCGTGTTCAACGAGGAGATTACATGGGCACGGATCACGGACAGATTCAAACAATTGGTGAGGCCTCGATCGAACTCATCGAAATAGTCCCGGATGGCACTGGTGGTTGGGTAGAGCGTACCCGCACCGTCAGTCTGGGTGGAGCAAGAGGATGAAAACAATGATCAGGTCTATCAGGTTTCGCAGTATCAGCGATTGCGTAAAGGGATTGGTGGCGCTCATGGCCATGATACTTGTGGCGCCCGCCTGGGCTGCGAGCAGTATCGAATCAATCGAGTTTTCATCCCTCCCGGGTGACAGAACGGAAATCCGCTTACAGTTCGATGGTCCACCACCGGCACCCACGGGTTACACGATCGAGCAACCCGCTCGAATCGTCCTGGATATGCCTGGCGTATCGAGTTCGCTGGAAGACAAACACCACGATCTGGGCATTGGTAATGCCCGGCGGGTGTCGGTCATCGCCACCAAAGACCGCACGCGAGCCATCGTCAATCTTACCGAACTGGTTGGCTACGAGACCGAGATTCAGGGCAACACCCTGTATCTGATGATTGGTGCGGATAGTGCCACCGGTGTACCTACACGGCAGGAATTCGCCGCTGCTAGTTCGGGAAGTTCTGATTCAGATTTCGACTCACAAGTTACCGATATCGATTTCCGTCGCAGCGAAGGTGGCGGTGGCCGTATTGTCGTGACGCTCTCCAACCCGAAAGCGCCGGTCAACGTTGCCAGCGATGGCGGCAGAATAAGAGTTGAGATCCGTAATACCGAGTTGCCGGAGGAATTGCGCCGCCGGTTGGATGTAACGGATTTCGCAACGCCGGTACAAATTGTCGATGCGCTGCAGGAAGGTGATCACACAACCTTCACGATCACAGCTGCCGGTGATTACGACTACCTGGCCTATCAAGCCGACGACACATTGTCGATCAACGTCAATCCGCTGACCGAAGACGAAGTCGAGCGGCGTGATGACATATTCAAATTCTCGGGTGAGAAACTTTCACTCAATTTTCAGGACATCGAAGTTCGTTCGGTGCTGCAGCTAATTGCGGATTTCACCGACCTGAACCTGGTGGCCAGTGACACCGTCAGCGGTCGGATCACGTTGCGCCTGAAGAACGTGCCCTGGGATCAGGCTCTCGAACTGATTCTGAAGACCAAAGGTCTCGATAAGCGCCAGGTTGGCAACGTGCTTCTCGTCGCACCAGCGGCGGAAATAGCCGCGCGTGAGAAGCTCGAGCTGGAAAATCAGAAACAGATTTCAGAACTCGCGCCCATCCGAACGGAGTTCATTCAAATCCGGTACGCGAGTGCGACGGAATTGTTTGACCTGTTCAACAATACCGGTAGCGATCAATCCATGCTTTCGGAACGCGGTAGCGTAATCGTAGATGATCGAACGAATTCCATCATTCTGTCAGATACTGCAGATCGTCTGGAAGAGTTCCGTCGCGTGATTTCGCAACTCGATGTTCCGGTGCGCCAGGTGCTCATCGAAGCGAGAATCGTGGCAGCAAGTGACACCTTCTCAGAAGAACTCGGCATCCGCTGGGGTGGCGGCGCGATCAAGAGTAATGGTCCCTCAACTCTCAAGTATGGTGGCTCGCTGGAGACACTGACTGAATTGCAGGACGCGATCGTAAACGGTTCAGGCTCAATCACATCGCCCGGTAATCTGGTTGTCGATCTTGGCGTAACGGGTCCGGGTTCAACGAGCTTTGGCATCGGCATTACCGGTGAAGGCTATCTTCTGGACCTCGAACTCTCAGCACTCGCATCAGACGGCCATGCGGAAGTGGTTGCCCGACCGAAGGTGATTACGGCGGACAAATCGCCCGCAACCATCGAATCTGGTGTGGAGATTCCGTATCAGGAAGCGACCAGCAGTGGTGCTACGTCGACATCGTTCAAGGATGCTGTGCTTTCTCTGGAGGTGACGCCGCAGATCACGCCGGATGATCGGATCATCATGGAACTCAACGTCAAGCAGGATACGGTTGGCCAGGTATTCAACGGTGTGCCATCGATCAACACCAACGAGATCGAAACAGAGGTGTTGGTAGATAACGGCCAAACGCTGGTACTCGGTGGTATTTTTACGACGGATAAGAACATCTCGACAACGAAAACACCGTTCCTCGGAGATCTACCCTATGTTGGAAGGTTGTTCCGTCGCACGCTCGAAAGAGACGACAAGCAGGAACTTCTGATCTTCATAACCCCACGAATCATTCAGGATAGCTTGTCTAATTTGTAGATCGCGGGATAGGAGTTGAGTAATTAGGGGTTGGAACACCCTTGGCTTACACTGAACGGCGCCTCGCAGGCGCCGTTTTTTTATGAACAGACAAAATATCTATCTGATTGGTCTCATGGCCGTAGGCAAAAGTACAGTTGGGCGTATGCTCGCGCAGGGTCTCGGGTATGATTTCTACGACACCGATCAGGTCATTGAAGAACGTGCTGGCGCTGCCACCGCGTGGATATTTGATGTCGAAGGCGAACAGGGGTTCAGAGATCGCGAGCAACATGTTCTGGAAGAACTAACGCAGCTGGAAGGCGTGGTCATCGCCACGGGTGGCGGCATGGTATTGCGCGCGGAAAACCGCAATCTGCTCGCTGCCCGAGGCTTGGTCGTTCATCTCGATAGCCCGCTGGAGCGTCTGGTGGAAAGAACACAAAAAGACAAAAAGCGGCCGCTGCTGGCCGAAGGGGATCGCAGAGAAACGTTAGCTCGTCTGCAGCGCGAGCGTGCACCGCTGTATGCTGAGATTGCCGACTACCGGTTTGTGACTGACCGGCAAGGTGCGAAGCCGTTGGCCAAAGTAATAGAACAACGCCTGCGGGATGACGGGATTTTTTGAGTTGGAAGCCACTCTATGACGGCGATGCGAAACATTGATGTCGCGCTCGGAGATCGCAGCTACCCTATCCATGTCGGTGCGGGTCTGTTGAATGCCGGCACTGTTCTCGTGCGACACATTGTCAACGAGGGAGTTGGCCGGCAGGTTGCGGTAGTGACAAACGACGTGGTTAAACCCTTGTGGTTGCCAGCGGTGCTCGATGCGCTGGCTGGTGAATCGCTCCAGGTAGACGTTTTCAGTTTGCCGGACGGCGAGAGCGAAAAATCTCTGGCGAACTATTCGCAACTAATGGATTTTCTCATAGATCACCGACACAACCGTACGACAACTCTGCTTGCGCTCGGTGGTGGAGTCGTGGGGGATCTCACCGGGTTTGCCGCGGCAACCTATCAGCGGGGCGTAAGCTTCGTGCAAGTGCCGACAACCCTGCTTGCCCAGGTTGACTCATCTGTCGGCGGCAAGACGGCGGTCAACCACCCAGCCGGGAAGAACATGATTGGTGCGTTTCATCAACCCAGGGCCGTGATCGCCGATATCGACACGCTCGCCACACTGCCTGATCGTGAGCTGCGTGCCGGTTTTGCGGAAGTTCTGAAATACGGAGTGATCCGCGACGCTGAGTTCTTCGGCTGGCTCGAAGAAAATGTTACAGCGCTGCTGAATAGAGATGTCGCTGCGCTCACGCACGCAGTAGAGCGCTCCTGCCAGATCAAGGCGGAAGTGGTCGCCGAGGATGAGTTGGAAACCGGCGTGCGCGCGATTTTGAATTTTGGACATACCTTCGGCCACGCGCTCGAAGCTCTGACGGGTTACACCGAGTATCTTCATGGCGAAGCGATCGCCGTTGGCATGGTGATGGCGGCGGATCTGGCGCTACGACAGCGGCAGATGAAGCCCGCTGAGGCACAGCGGATCAAATCCCTCATTGCTGCTTTTGGCCTGCCAGTCAGCGCGCCTCAGCCAGGCGTTAACGAGATGTTGCAGGCTATGGGCATGGACAAGAAGGTTGTGGATGGTACATTGCGCCTGGTTCTGGCTGTGAGTATCGGGCAAGCATTGGTGACGCGGGATATCGACTCGTCTGCGTTGACTGCCACGCTGGTGGCGGGCGACGGGCTCTGCGATGGCTGAACAGGATCGCGGTTTTCTGGGATTAACGCACAATCCGTTTATTCAGGCGGATGACAGTTTCTTCGAGCGCGGAGGTCGGCTGACACAGCTTGAACAGCTGCGTCAGCCGAGTCAGTGGACGCGACGTGTCGTGCTGGTTACGGGATCGCCGGGTGTTGGCAAGTCCGTCTTATATCGACAGTCTTCTTCAAGTCTCGAGCCAGGTACAAGAGCTGCGAGAATCAATGGTTCGCTCGTAAACGCCCGGCGTGAAGTACTGATGTCCGTCGCCCAGGGCTTCGGCATCGCTGCGCCGAGGGACTCCAACACACAGTTACTCAATGACCTGATTTCAAGCCATGTCGTTGAGCAGGCTGCGAAAGAGCGAACGAGCGTTGTGCTGATCGATGATGCGGAATTGCTGGAACCGCGCGCGATCGATGATTTACTCGATCTCGTCGACAGCAGTTCGCTGCATATCGTTTTCTTCGGCGAGGTTCGACTCGTGCCCACTGTCGAGCGCGCAGCTGCCAGATTTGCAATCGAGTGGCAGGAAATACGGCTTACCGGATTTGGCGAAGCCGACGCGCGTGACTATCTCGAGTGGTGTTTCCAGCAGGCTCAGTACCGTGGTCGATTGCCTTTCACTGACCAACAAGTGAAAGAAGTCGTAAAACTGTCCGAAGGATTGCCCGGCAAGATTAATCAGATGGCCAACGTGCTGCTGGTGAAGCTGGAAACCGGTGGTAGCGATGGGAGCAGCGCGAAATTCCCAGGTCTGCATAGAGCGGTACTTTTCCTGGTCGTTGCGGTGCTGGGCCTCACCTATCTGCTGTGGCGGCAAAACGAACAAGCCGCGCTGCACGCAGAGGCGGTTGCATCGGCAGAGGCGATCGCATCTGCCGCTGGGCCTGCGCAAGCGAC
>CBDUDJ010000014.1:0-12458 GCA_965365885.1 uncultured Gammaproteobacteria bacterium | reverse complement strand
CCATGAACGGTACGCTCATGTTGATCAGGCCGCGCACCCGATTACGGTGCAGCATGGCAAGATTCCATACGATGATCGCACCCCAGTCGTGACCGACGAACACCGCATCGTCATAACCGAAATGGTCCAGCAGCCCGGTCAGATCCTCACACAGGTGGTTGATGTCGTAGTCCTCGACCGCCGCTGGTCTCGCGGAGAGGCCATAGCCACGTTGGTTCGGCGCAATCACATGGTAACCAGCAGCAGCAAGTGCTGCCATCTGGTGGCGCCATGAGTAAGCCAGTTCCGGCCAACCATGACAGAAGATCAGTGGCTTACCGGCGCCCAGGGTGAACACTTCGAGTTCCACGCCATTCGTCGTGATTCTCTGTGCCGCGGGAAATGACTCGTGATTGCTCATAGTGGACTCGGCTGGTTTACGACAGATAGTTTACGCCAAGATGCAGGCCCACGACTTGGCGAAACTCGTCGGCGTGTTCGCTATCGGCAACCTGTTAGAGTGCTGCCCTCTGTGGATTTTGAAAACGTCTATTTACAAGGTGAGCAATGACTCAGATCACGGCAAACGGTATCAGTGTCGAATACGACACTTTTGGCTCGGAGGAGCACGAACCACTGTTACTCGCCATGGGGCTCGGCGCGCAGATGACGTTGTGGCGGGCCGAGTTTTGTAACCTTCTTGCCGACCGCGGTCACTACGTGATCCGGTTTGATAATCGCGACTGCGGGTTGTCGGAGACATTCGCTCACCTTGGAGTGCCGGATGTCGCGCAGCTGCGCATGCAATTGCTTGCGGGTGAAACGCCCCAGGCACCGTACGATCTCGCTGACATGGCGGCCGATGCACTTGGTTTGCTGGACGTCCTTGATATTGAATCTGCACACGTCTGCGGGGCTTCGATGGGAGGCATGATCGTTCAGCAGATGGCGCTGGATGTGCCGCAGCGGATTCGCTCGCTGACGTCCATCATGTCGAGCACGGGCAATCCGGAGTTGCCGCCGGGAACCGACGAAGCCATGGCCGCGCTCATGAGTCCACCAGCGACGAATCGGCAGGAAGCCATCGAGCGGAATTTGCGCGTGAGCGCTGTCATCGGCAGCCCGGCCTATCGACCGGTGGAGGCTGATGCAGTTCTTCGTGCGGGTGCGGCGTATGACCGCAGCTTCTATCCCGAAGGAGTGGCGCGGCAGATGGCGGCCGTCGTCGCAGGCGGTAATCGCAAGCCCGGACTCATGGCGCTGACATTGCCGGCACTCGTGATTCATGGGGAAGCCGATCCGCTGGTACCGGTGGCGGCGGCACTGGATACCCATGAGGCACTGAAAGGCTCGCGACTGTTGACCTTCGAAGGCATGGGGCACGATCTACCCGAACCGTTGTGGGACGACATAGCTACCGGAATCGCCGAACTCACGCACTCCGGCTAGAACCAAAACCGTGCCGGAGGCGACTCTATAGTCGGGGGTTGGAGTAGTGCAGGAGACTGGCTATGTATGCTGACAACGATACGCACAGCTTGGGTGTTGGCTATCTATTGTGGATATTTGGATTTCTTGGCGCGCATCGATTCTATTTCGGCCGGCCGGTCAGTGGGACGCTCTATTTTTTTACGCTGGGTTTGTTTTTGCTTGGCTGGATCGTTGACCTGTTTCTGATGCCTTCGCTGGAGGCTTCCGCCGATCGCCGCTATAACGAGGGACAGAAGAACTACAGCGTGGCCTGGTTGTTTCTGACCTTTCTCGGAATTTTTGGCGCCCACCGGTTCTACATGGGGAAGATAGGCACTGGCCTGATCTACCTCCTGACGCTGGGTTTGTGCGGAATTGGTGTCATCTACGACTACTGGACGCTGAACGAACAGATCAGCGCAGGCAACCTGGAAGATGCGGCGTACGCATGAGTTACAATTCCGCCGGGAAGTTCAACCCTGCATTGCCTTCATGAATGTTCCGAGATCGAAATAGTCACGCCAGATTTTGATTTTGCCGCCCTCCATCTCAAAAACCCCACAGCACGGCAGATCGACGTCGCCATTGGCAGTCTTTGTTCTATCGAGACGTTCGGCGATCACGACGTCGCCTGCGGCGATGATGTTGAGAACGTCCCACTGGGTTTCGGTCCAGGTCGCGAGAAAACCGGCAATGAACTGCCGGACATTGTCCTTACCCGTGACCGCTCGTGCCGGCATGTTGTAGTAGGTTCCGTCTTCGGTGAAATAATCTGCCAGCTTGTCGGCGTCCAGAGTTGACCAGGCGGCTATGAATTCTTCTATGATGGTGACGTTCTCAGTCATTGTATTGCGTCTCTTGTTAATAAATTTTCGAATTTGGGAAATCAGGAGTCAGGAAGTCAGAATGACAGATTAAATGGATTCAGTTCCGCTCGGTCTAGCGCCACAGGGCAACGATGAGAATCTGCGCAAAGGCGAATCCACCCGTCAGCCAGATTCGCAGGGTATTCGTTGGCAACGCTCTGAAACGTTCGATCAGGCCGTCGATGCGCTCCTGGCCCATGAATGGCAGTACTGCCGCTGAGATTAATATCAATCCGCCGATCAGGTATACAAACAGCGGAAATCTCGATGTGCCTGCGCTGTAAATCAACGCAGCGCCGAATATCACTCTTACGACTACGGCCATCTGAACTCCACCAGAGCCCTGGAAGACCCGCCCGACGACACTCATGAACTGAGCAGGCTGCGCAATACCAAACAGGCAGATGAGACTGAGGGCTCCGCTAAAAATTACGAGACTGGCCTGAATCAGCATTGTGATCTCCTCGTTGTACAGCCTCAGCATCTGTTTGCGTGCTGAGAATTGCCGCTGGTTAAGGCGGTGGTTTCATATCCAGTAGCTCAAAGAGCTGTCCCGCACGCGAAGTCGCAACGATGTACGTCATGGATTCGCATACCTCACCTTCGGCGTGCAGAGTACCGCTTGGAATCACGAGTTTGTCGCCGGCTTCCAGTGCGATCGTAGCGCCACTTGCACCATCGATGATCGATGAACTGCCGCTGATCACGTAGCCGTTGATGTCGACGTCGTGCCAGTGAACGGGCAGCGCTGGCGACGGTGCGGAAACGTAGGTCGTCGGCCAGAAGCCCGTTTTCTTCAGATCTTCCATCACCTCGGTGCGATCTTTGAAGAAGCCTTTGTGGATCTCGACAGGCATCAGCTGAATTCTCCCTGCGCTTGTTTCGGCAGCAGATACCACAATACGCCCGCCACCAGGAACAAAGCGGGAACGTCACCGAGCAGATTCGGCCGTTCCGTTGGATCGACGAGCGCCTGCACGGCCATGATTGCAGCATGAACTATGCTGGAGGCGATGGTGAATTGAATCAGGCTGCGATGCGCCAGTGGATCCCTGGCTGCGCGGATGAGGAATACGCCGAGGGTGGCGTAGACGCCCATGATCATCTGTTCGTATTCGGGTTGCCGCGGCTCCCAACTCCAGCCGGCTGGCCAGATCCACATCATCATCAGATAAACACCAAAGAGGAATATCCCACCGAAGACGTACAGTGAAATCGATAGAAGGCGCAGTCGTTTTGAATCTTCCATTGTCTTCTCCATGCTGGTGAGCCGTGCGCGAAGCGCAGCCGCTCAGCGGTAGCGTTGGCTTTTCATCGCGTAGGCGAATTCGTCGATTCGGGTTTCTGCCCGCAGCTTGCTGGTTGTTGCAGCCGTATTGTCATCAAGCGGAATCCCTGTCGCATCGGCCACCCGGGTTATGCCGTTGAAAGCTGCAGCAACGCTCAGAGCGTCGACCGCCTGCTGCTCGCCCATCGCACTGCTCGCTGCTGCGAGGGAAGCTGCGAGATTTTCCCAGTCGCCTGTGATCGCTTGCTCCGTGAGGGTTCGCAACCAACGGGAATGGGCAACGCCCGAATCCAGATCATCACTTGTGACGGCATGCAGATCGTATGTCTCGTTGTCTCGTTCGCCGCTCGCCCGGAGCAGCATCGCATGCGAGGTGGTTCAGTAAAAACACTGGTTCAGCGCGGACACCCTGGAGGCGACAAACTCAGCCTGGGCCTGGGAGATAGCAAGGGGAATGTCACGCAGTGCGTAATGCGGTCGAAACGTGCCGAAAAAGAGAACGACCGCGGCCGGCACCAATCCCATGGAGCGTGCAATGTTTGGTACGGCGGGCAGGCCGGTATCGGTAAGTTCCTGGGATGCAGCTGTTAGCGGTACCCAGGCTCCCTCGTCGACGGCGTTTTCATCGATCTCGCCAGTCGGAGTGCCCGCTTGCGCCGCGGGCAGTTCGGCCAGCGGCAAGCCGAGGGAGGCATGCAGAGTGTCGATGATGACCGAACTCGTCACAACGCTCACCGCTTCGACATATTCGCCCTGACTGATACCGGCACCGATGATGCCGTCGAACCAGGATCTGGTCAGGCGACCGGGATCCGTTTGGAGCCGATGAATTAATTCGATAACTGCCGGTTGCAGGTCGGTCACGCTGTCGTGCTCGCCCGTCTGGGTATAAGGAGACAGCGCCGTCTGACGTCTGGCACACAGCCCACAGCTCAGGGCATGGCGGGCTTCGGCGACCATCGCCACACGTTGTGAGCCGCTCCAGAACGCGCCGGGCTCGGCGATGCCGCGCCATGAGTTTGCGTGTGCCGTGCGCAAATTCTCGCGCAGTGGTAGTTCATCAGGGTACATGGTCAGCCTTGTCGTCGTGGTGCGTTCATTGAAGCAAATTGCGCTCGGCTGCGGTAGTTTTACTACTCTGCTGTGGCAGGAAAGCTATTATGACTGACAACACTCATCGGGCGCCGCCGGGACCCGGTTTCTCGACGCTCTCACTGCATGCCGGCCAGCGACCCGATCCCGCTACCGGTGCGCGGGCAACACCCATCTATCAAACCGCGTCTTTCGTTTTTCCGGATGCGGACTTCGCTGCGGGCCTGTTCAACATAGAACGTGCAGGCCACGTCTACTCGCGACTGTCGAATCCGACCAATGCCGTCCTCGAAGAACGTATCGCCGCCCTCGACGGCGCGGTGGGTGCGATCGCAACAGCGAGCGGCCAGGCGGCGATGCATCTGGCCGTGACAACCATCTGCTCCGCGGGAGATCACATCGTTGCGTCCCGCTCGCTATATGGTGGTACACACAACCTGCTCGAGTACACATTGCCTCGCTTCGGTATCGAAACCACGTTCGTCGATCCGCGGGACCCGGCGGCGTTCGCCGCTGCGATCCGTGACAACACGAAGTTGCTGTTTGGCGAAATACTGGGCAATCCGGGCCTTGAAGTGCTCAATGTCCCGGTGGTCGCCGATGTGGCGCACAAAGCCGGCCTGCCGCTCATGGTCGATGCGACTTTCGCAACCCCATACCTGTGCCGACCCATTGAGTTCGGCGCTGACCTCGTCGTGCATTCTGCTACTAAGTTTCTCAGCGGCCATGGCGTGGTCATCGGCGGATTGCTGGTGGACGGCGGCTCGTTCGACTGGGAAGCGTCGAGTCGGTTCCCGACACTCACCGAGCCCTACGATGGTTTCCACGACCTCGTCTTCGCCGAAGAATTCGGTCCTCAGGCTTTCATCACGCGAGCCCGCAAAGAAGGACTGCGTGATTTTGGCGCCTGCATGGCGCCGATGACGGCGTTCCAGATTTTGCAGGGACTCGAGACGCTACCGCTGCGGATGTCCAGACACGTCGCCAACACGCGGGAGATTGTGGTATTCCTGCAGGAACATCCGGCGGTTGCGAGTGTGAGCTATCCCGAACTCGACGAGCACCCCGACCGGGCACTTGCCGCGGAATTACTGCCACTCGGGGCGGGTGCGGTGTTTGCGTTCGAGCTCAAAGGCGGGCGTGAGGCAGGCAAGGCTTTCATCGAATCGCTGGAACTCTTTTCTCACCTGGCAAACGTCGGTGATGCGAAGTCGCTGGTGATTCATCCGGCGAGCACGACCCACCATCGCATGGATACCGCGGCGCTGCAGGCTGCGGGCATCGGCGAGGGACTGATCCGCCTGTCGATCGGGCTCGAAGATACCGCAGATCTCGTCGCCGATCTGTCGCGTGGGCTGCGGCGCGTGACGAAGATGCTGGCAGGAGAGTCATGAAGACGTCGGTTGCGGGTAGCGAGGTCTTCATTGGTACTGGCAGCCGGGCGTTCGACAACACCTTGCCGGGCGTTGTCTTCCTCCACGGTGCCGGTATGGACCATACGATCTGGGTGCTGGCCGCGCGCCATTTTGCCCGCATCGGCTTCTGCGTGGTGGCGCCGGATCTGCCGGGACACGGCCGCTCCGGCGGGCAGGCGCTTGCGAGCATAGATGCGATGGCGGACTGGCTTGTTGAGCTTCTCTCGGTACTTGGGGTGAGCGAAGCTGGAGTGGTTGGTCACAGCATGGGTGCGCTGCTTGCCTACACCTTCTGTTCGCGCCAGCCGGAACTCTTCCGGCAGCTCGCATTGCTCGGTGTCGCCGCCCCCATGCCGGTGGCCGGGGCGATGCTCGCTGCAGCACAAGATGACCATCCTGCGGCTTTTGCCATGGCCAATACCTGGAGTCACAGTCAGCATGGCAAACTCGGCGGCAACGAGACTCCGGGCGTGTGGATGTTCAGCGCCGGGCAGCGCCTGATGGAGCGCTCGCGACCGGGTGTGTTCCATGCCGATTTAGCAGCGTGCAACACGTTCGAACCACCTGATGCGCAAACGATCGGTTGTCCCGTGATGGTGATCGCAGGCAGCGCCGATCAGATGACCCCGGCAGCCCGTGGCCGCAGTGTCGTTGCTGATCTCGAGCAGGCGCAGTGTCGGGTTGAACTGGTGGAACTTCCCGGGACGGGTCATGCGATGCTTGCAGAATGTCCCAACGCAGTGCTCGACTCGCTGATACGAGCGCTGACCTGACAGAGAATCTGGCAGCGTGTTTTGCAACACGCTGCGGCCAATTACTGACTCATATACCAGCCGCCGTTTGGCGACAGCGTCTGGCCGGTGACGAATTTCGCTTCCTCACTGGCGAGATAGACAGCCGCCCAGGCGATATCGTCTGGATCTCCCATCCTCCCCAGTGGTGTCTGAGCTTCCAGCATTGCATGCATTGGCGCGAGCGGATCGGTCATGTCGGTGTGAATCCATCCGGGTGCGATTGCGTTGACTCGAATGTCATAGGGTGCAAGTTCGTGGGCGAGTGCTCGGGTGAATCCGAGAATTCCTGCCTTTGCTGCGCAATATGCCGTTCCGCCACCGCGCCCGAAAGTGCCCATGATGCTGCCCATGTTGATAATGTTGCCACTGCCTGCACGCTTCATCAGGCCGGCGGCGGCGCGGCTGCAGTAAAACGTACCGTCCATGTGTACGCCCAGCAACCGTCGCCACTGATCATCGGTGACCTCGGTTATTCCGGAATCGAGTTCGGGCGGCGTGCCCTCGGCCATTGCTTGCGCTGCCCGGCGGATCCGCTCGTGCGCGGTATTGTCGCCTTCGATTCCGCTGATTCCGGCGTTATTCACCAGTATGTCGAGGCGATCGGTCAGTTGGAGGAGCTCGTCGAACATCTGCGCGACGGATGCCGGATCGCTGACGTCGCAGGCCAGCGCGTGGCCGCCGAGCCGCTCCGCACTCGCTTGCGCTGCAGCCATATTGAGGTCGTTGATGATCACGTTGGCTCCCTCGGCGATGAATCTCTCAGCTATCTGTGCCCCAAGCCCGCGTGCCGCACCGGTGATCAACGCAGTTTTATCCGATAAACGATTCACTGTAGCTACCCCTTTAAGTGATTGGCTCAGTGTCTCTGAAAGCACCGTTCATGCCAAATTGCCCGTGTTGAGCGCGAGGTTACCTGCGAAAGTAAGTGAGGCGGGAGGCGGCTGTGGTTACCATTCGGGCCAGTCATTCAGGGAATCTTAGAAATGTTGCAGATGCTTGTTGCAGGTGCATTGTTCGTTGGTACTCATCTCGGAATCAGCAGCACGCCGGCTCGGGCCGGGCTGATATCGGTGGTGGGCGCGAGAGGTTATCTCGGGCTTTATTCCCTGTTAGCTCTGGCCACGCTCGGTTATCTGATCTGGTTGTATGGTGCGGTTCCGCGCCATGATTACCTGTGGCAACCCAGTCCGCTGCTCTACGATATTGCCAAGTACATCATGCCGCTGGCGCTCGTTCTCCTGTTTGGTGGTTTCATGGTGAAGAACCCCACCAATGTCGGCGCGGAAGGGATGCTTGGTGAGGAGAAAACGGTTCTGGCACGGGGTGTCACTCGGATTACCCGCCACCCCTTTCAATGGAGCGTGGTGCTGTGGGCACTGAGTCACTTGATTGCCAACGGCGATACGGTATCCGTCGTGTTCTTTGCAAGTTTTCTGGCGCTGAGTCTGAGCGGGTCGTTCATGATTGACCGCAAAAAGGCGCAGAGTCTTGGCCCCGCCTGGCATGCCTATCGGGATCAGACTTCAAACATCCCGTTTGCCGCCATACTGACCGGGCGCAATCGACTGGTATTTTCTGAACTATGGCTGCCGATTGGCGTTGGCGCCGCCGGATACATTGCGTTGCTCTATGCGCATGAGTGGCTTGCTGGAGTGCGTTTGATCTGAGGTGATGAGCGCGCGTCTGCGCCGCTGGTCTCAGCGCAATGTGTCGCTGATTCTCGCCTGCAGGAGATGTTGCTGGCCGGAAAAGAAGTGATCTGCGCCACTGAGTCGATGCAGCTGGATGCCGCGCCATGCCGTAAGTGCTGCTGTGTCGATGAATTGATCTGCATCACCGGCGAAGACGTCCACCGGGCAGGCGGCAGCGAACTCCGAAAACTGCATGGCACCTATCGGCGGCGCGACGAGCAGGACGCGCTCGGCATCCAGGCCACGCGCAAGACCCTTCCAGACGATGTTAGCGCCGAAGGAATAGCCGCCGAGCACCAGTGAGCTCGGTGAGTGTTCCTGGTACAGCCAGTCGGCAATGGCGTACAGATCATCTACCTCGCCCTGCACGCCTTCCTGTGCACCTCTGTGTGCGCCCTCACTACGGCCAACCCCCCGAAAGTTGAATTTCAGACAGCTGATGCCGCTGTCGCCCAGCGCCCTTGCAAGACAATCCAACACGGCATCGTGCATGTTGCCGCCGTACTGTGGGTGGGGGTGGCACAAGATGGCGTATTTGCCCGCGGAATTTCCGGCCTCGGCGATAGCCGCCTCGAGCGCACCGGCGGGACCCGGAATCTGCATGTTCTGATTGCCTCCATGAAGAGGCTGGACCCTATCACTGGTGGGAAAACTGCAAAACCCCTTGAAATTATTTTCGAAGTGCCTATTTTTGCGGCTTGCCAAAATTCGTGGTGCTGCGGCGTTGCCGGGATCAGTTAGTTTCTGTCCAGAATGGACAGAAACTAACGAGCGCAGGGACAGCGCGAGTCAAACAGATATCGATTGGAGAGGTTTGAATGATAGAAGCTGATGCGCTGACTCGCCGGTATGGTGATTTCTGCGCTGTGTCCGATGTGTCTTTTGCCATTGAGCAGGGAGAAATTGTCGGCCTTCTCGGCCACAACGGTGCGGGGAAGACCACCATCATGAAGATGCTCACCGGCTATCTCGAACCGAGTTCCGGTTCGGTGAGAGTCGATGGTGTTGCGGTGGAACAGCAGCCACTGGAGGTGCAGAAGCAGCTGGGTTATCTGCCCGAAAATCTGCCGCTGTATCCCGAGCTGTCAGTGGTCGACTATCTGTCGTACGCAGCGCAGCTGCGTGGCGTACCCGCCAGAACAGCTGTCGCGTATGCGATCGCTGCAACAGAGCTCGAAGAAAAAGCATTGGATCCGATCGCCACGCTGTCGCGAGGTTTCAAGCAGCGTGTCGGTGTGGCCCAGGCCATTTTACACACACCGCGGTTTCTGATCCTCGATGAGCCGACGAACGGCCTCGACCCGAGTCAGACGCAGCACATGCGCGAACTCATCCAGAAGCTTGCAACGACCGCTACTGTCATTCTATCTACCCACATCATGCAGGAGGTCGATGCAATCTGTGACAGAGCCATAATTCTGCGCGGTGGCGGGCTCGTGCTCGACGAGCGCCTGGCGGATCTGCAGGCGAGCAACCGCTATGTTGTGCGAACTGCAGCGGGGCGGGATCTTGCTCAACTGCTCGCTGCGGACAGCGCGGTCGGCGAGACGCGTGAAGATGGTCAGGGTAGCTGGACAGTCACAGTGTCCGGCGATCCCGACGCAGTTACGGGTTCGTTAGCCCAGCGGGTGACAGGAGCCGGCTGGCCGCTGTATGAACTCGGCGTGGTGAAGCGTGGCCTCGAAAGTGTCTTCCGTGAGGTAAACGAGGAGTCTTCAGATGCGGCTTGAGATCATTCGCAGAATTTCGCGCAAAGAGCTGACGCTCTTTTTTGCTTCACCTATCGGCTATCTGTTCCTGTTGAGTTTTCTCGCGGTAACCCTTTTCGTTTTCTTCTGGGGCGAGGCGTTCTTCGCCCGCAATATTGCGGACGTGAGACCGATGTTCGAATGGCTGCCGGTACTGCTCATTTTTCTGAGCTCGGCCTTGACCATGCGCATGTGGAGCGAGGAACGGCGGACAGGAACGCTGGAATTCGTCTCGACGCTGCCCGCGAGCGGTTGGGAATTCGTTCTCGGCAAGTTCCTGGCGTGCTGGACGCTCCTCGGTGTTGCATTGTTGTTGACGTTGCCCCTGCCATTGAGCGTTGCGTTCATAGCGGACCTCGACTGGGGTCCGGTGTTGGCCGGTTACGTTGCAGCGATGCTGCTGGGCGGTGCGTATCTTGCCATCGGCGTCTTTATCAGCGCCCGTACGGACAGCCAGATTGTCAGTCTGATCGTTGCCTCTTCGGTGTGTGGGTTGTTCTATCTGACGGGCACGCCGCTGCTCACGGACCTGGTAGGTGGCCAATCCGCTGACCTGATGCGAGGCGTTGGCAGTGGCTCGCGCTTCACCTCGATTACGCGCGGCGTGTTGGACTTCCGGGATCTGTATTTTTACGTTTCGCTGGCCGCCGTGTTTCTGACGCTGAACGTGTATGCGCTGGAAACCCGGCGCTGGGCGCATGATGGCAATCGCGGTCATCATCGCAGATGGCGGTTGGCGACTACCCTGCTGGCAGCGAACCTGATTCTTGCGAACCTCTGGCTGGCCCCGTTGAATAATCTGCGCATCGACATGACCCAGGGGCAGTTGTATTCGATCTCGGATGCAACAAGGGGCTATCTCTCCCAGCTCGAAGAACCCATGCTCATTCGTGGTTACTTCAGTAGAAAAACCCATCCGCTGCTTGCTCCTCTCGTGCCGCAGGTTCGTGATCTTCTCAATGAATTCGCTGTCGCCGGTGGCGAACGTCTGCGTGTGGAGATTGTCGATCCCGCCGAGGACCCTGCGATAGAAGACGAAGCGAACATGAAGTACGGAATCCGACCCGTGCCGTTTCAGGTGGCAGACCGCTACCAGGCGAGTCTCGTTAACTCCTATTTCGACGTGTTGATCAGCTACGGGGATGAATACGAAGTGCTCAGTTTCCGCGACTTCATCGAGGTGAAGGTGGTCGGTGAGGCTGAGCTTGACGTGCAGCTGAGAAACCCCGAGTTCGATCTGACACGGGCGATCAAGAAGGTCCTCTATGGCTTCCAGGGCGGCGGGGAAATTTTCGCCAGCATCAAGCAGCCGCTTCGTTTTGTGGGATATGTGTCAGCCGATGAAAGGCTGCCGGATGCGCTGGTGAGTTATCGCAGCGTTCTGTCGGAAGCGCTCGAGAAGCTTGTCGAACAGTCTTCGGGCAGATTTTCGGCTGAGCTGCTCGATCCGGATGCTGGAGATGGCGCACTTGCGCTGGAAATCGCGCAGGAATACGGCTTGCAGCCCATGGCGGCGGGGCTGTTCGATCTGAATACCTTCTACTTTTACCTGACGCTGAGCGACGGTGCGACGGTCGTCCAGATTCCGTTGCCCACCGCTCTCTCAGTGGAGGCCACGACCCGCGGCATAACCGAAGGCCTCAAGCGATACGCATCGGGATTGCTGAAGAGCGTTGCACTCGTGCTGCCAGAAGCACCGCCGCCGCCGCAGTACGGCGGCCAGGGGCCCGTGGGTAATCAGTTTCAGCAACTGCAGGATTTTCTGCAGGCCGATTTCAATCTGACCACCACGCGCCTGGCAGAGGGCCGGGTTCCCGAGACGGCGGATCTGCTGATGGTGATAGACCCTGAGAGTCTCAGCGAGACACAGGTATTCGCCATCGATCAATTCCTGATGCAGGGGGGCACGGTCGTACTCGCAAGCTCTCCGTATTCTGCAAACCTCACACAGCAGGCGCTGGTAGCAGCGCCACACAACAGCGGGCTGCAAGACTGGCTGGCACATCATGGTATCGAGATGACGCCGTCGTTCGTCATGGATCCGCAGAACGCGGCATTCCCGGCACCAGTGACCCGGCAGGTCGGTGGTTTCAGCTTCCAGGAACTGGTGATGCT
>CBDUDJ010000013.1:0-12662 GCA_965365885.1 uncultured Gammaproteobacteria bacterium | reverse complement strand
AGACCTTGTGATAACCCCGCCTCTGGCGGGGTTTTTTTTCGGCCGCAAATACAATCCGCTAATCGAGTTACCATGGGTGCGCCAGTAGCCAATGACGAGCGATCCAATGAAATATCTCCACACGATGGTCAGAGTCGCCGACATCGATGCGTCGTTGGACTTTTACTGCAACAAGCTGGGCCTCACAGAACTGCGCCGCTACGAAAACGCAGCCGGTCGCTTTACGCTCGTCTTCCTTGCTGCCCCCGGCGATGAATCCGCTCAGGTGGAACTGACTTACAACTGGGACTCTGAATCGCTCGACGGTGGTCGCAATTTCGGACATCTGGCTTATCAGGTCGATGATATCTATGCCGTCTGCCAGCATTTACTGGATTCAGGTGTCACCATCAACCGACCACCGCGGGATGGCCGAATGGCATTCGTCCGCTCGCCCGATGGGGTCTCGATTGAAATCCTGCAGGAGGGCGAAGCCCTTGCGGCCGCTGCCCCGTGGTCAGACATGGCCAACAGCGGAGAGTGGTAACCACTGGCGATGCTCATGCGGGCTCCCTACAATCGCCCATTCACTTAAGTTGGGAGCGCGTGATGAAATTCTATAATTCGATTGGTCCAAATCCTCAAGTGGTCCGGATGTTCGCCGCCGAACGCGGCATCGAGCTGGACATGATCGAAGTCGACATTATGGGCGGCGAGAACCGCCAGGCGGACTACTCGGCAAAAAACCCATCGGGCCAACTTCCCTGTCTTGAACTCGATGACGGCACCTTTCTCGCTGAAATCACCGCGATCTGTGAATATCTCGACGACACCAATCCGGGCGATTCACTCATCGGCGCGACACCCGAAGAGCGCGCCATCACCCACATGTGGACCCGCCGCGTAGACCTCTATGTCTGCGAACCGCTTGCCTCTGGCTTCCGCTATGCCGAAGGCCTGGAAATGTTCAAACAGCGGATGACGGTACTGCCGGAAGCAGCCGAGGGACTCAAAGGTCTGGCGCAGGAAAAAATCACCTGGCTCGATGGTTTGATCGAAGGCAGGGATTTCATCGCTGGTGACAAAATCAGCCTCGCGGACGTCCTGCTTTTCTGTTTTCTCGCTTTTGGTGGCAATGTGGGTCAACCGCTGAACCCCGAAAACAAGAATATCGCTGCCTGGTTCGAGCGTATGAGCGCGCGGCCGAGCGCGGCTGCCTGACAGCCCGGCGTCCGGCCGAAACACGTGATAAGTTTTCCGGATTGGCTGTAAAGCGCCTGGAACGTGCACTGTGACAGGAATTCGGCGCCTGGACAGGCTAGATCGGTTCCGGTAATTATGTTACTTTTCGTATCACCGGCTGGTCAATACTCTCCCCTTCCGTAACGAGTTGACGGGAATCGCTATGCGCGCAACCTATGTCACCGCTTCTGTTATCGCCATCGCGATCCTTGCCTGGCTGCTTTCCGGCCAACTCGGCGAAACCGAAGACGTGTTTCACCCGACGCTTGCCGAGCAGAATCGTCAGGCCGAGGCGCAGGCGCAGGACAGACTGCCGACACGCATCAGGGCTCGCGTGATCAACGCAAGTCTGCAAGTTCAACATGTGGTGCTGCGCGGCAAAACAGCCAACAAACGCACCGTCCAGGTCCGCGCGGAAACGTCAGGTCGCATCATCGAGCGCCCGGTGGAACGAGGCAGCCAGGTTGCAAAAGGCGATTTGCTGTGTCAGATCTCGCTCGAGGACCGCTATGCGGGTTTGACGGAAGCACGCGAGTCCTTTAATCAGGCAAAGATCGAATATGAGGGCTCCCTCAAGCTCAAGCAGAGAGGCTTTCAATCCGAGACGGCGATCGCCCAGGCGAAAGCCCGTCTCGCGGCGGCCGAGGCACAACTCAAGCGCAGTGAGCTGGATATCCAACGCACCTATGTGCGGGCACCATTTTCTGGTTTCGTCGAAGACGTGCATCAGGAGGTTGGCGACTACGTGACACCAGGAGCTGCTTGTGTGACGGTGATCGATCTCGACCCGATGCTCCTCGTTGGCCGTGTCGCCGAAAAAGACGTGCACCTGCTGCAAGTTGACCAGCCTGTGACAGGCGTCTTCAATGATGGCTCGTCAGTCACCGGACCGGTCTCATTCATTGGTCAGCAGAGCGATCCTGCGACGCGTACCTATGCGGTTGAAATTCGCGTACCTAACGCCGATTACCAGCTACGCTCGGGCATCACGACCGAAATCCGGGTACCGGTCGCAGAAGTCATGGCGCAGAAAATCACACCGGCTCTGTTTGCTCTGGACGATTCCGGGCAGATAGGCGTGCGCACTGTGAACGAAGATAGCCGCGTCGAGTTTCATCACGTGAAGATCGTACGAGATGATGTCGATGGGGTGTGGGTATCCGGTCTACCTGAGATCGCAACAATCATCACCGTCGGCCAGGAGCTCGTAGTGCCCGGAGAACTCGTGGACGTGGATTTCGAACCGGCTGATGAAATGCCTGCCGCGGCACCAGCGGAGGCTCAGACAACCGACGATGCAGCCGGTGATGTCAGCATCAAGCCCCTGCCAGGTTCCATGCCCGGGGTAACGCTCGCCGCACAACCATGAATTCTCTGATCGACGCGGCGATGAGCCGCACCCGGACCACCATGCTTCTCATGTTTATGGTGATCGTGATCGGGTTGATTGCACGTGATGCAATTCCAATCGCCAACGAGCCACACATCGACGTTCCGTTCTTCATGGTTGGTGTCATTCATGAAGGCATCTCACCGGAAGATTCCGAACGCCTGCTGGTCCTGCCGATGGAGATTGAGCTGCGCAAGGTCGAAGGTGTGGAGGAACTTACCGCGTACGCTTCAGAAGGTTCCGCGACACTGCTTGTCGAGTTCAACGCCGACTACGATCTCGACCAGGCCCAGCTCGACGTCCGCGAAGCCGTGGATCGCGCTAAAGTCGAGCTGCCAAGCACCGCAGAAGAACCTTTCATCCGGGAAGAAACTACCGAAGATTTTCCAATCATCCAGATCAATCTCATCGGCGATGATGTTCCTGAGCGCGTCCTCTACAACCTCGCAATAGAAATTCGTGACGACATAGAGTCAATCCCCGACGTGTTGGACGCCGAGTTACGGGGACATCGTGAAGAGCTTCTCGAGGCCACCATCGATCCAAGTGCTCTCGAAGCTTACGCAATATCCAACGAGCAGTTGATCAGCACGATAGTCCGCAACAACCGGCTGATCCCGGCCGGCAGCATCGACACAGGCCAGGGTCGGTTCTCGGTCAAAGTGCCAAGCGTCATCGAAGAAGCACAAGATATATTCGATCTGCCGATAAAAACCAGTGGCGATACTGTCGTCACCCTCAGTGATGTCGCACAAGTTCGCAGGACCTTCAAGGACAGGACCAATTACGCGAGAGTCAACGGCAACCGAACTCTATCTCTGCAGATTACCAAGCGTGCCAACGCAAATGTGATCGAGACCATCGATAAAGTCAAAGTTGTGGTTGAGCGACATCGAGAAAAGATGCCCGGCAAAGTAAATATTTTCTTCTCTCAAGATCAAGCGCCGTTCGCAGCACAACAGGTGATCGAACTGGAGGGCAATATTTTCACCGCATTAGCGCTTGTGATGGTGCTGGTGGTAGGCGCGATGGGTTTTCGCAGCGGGCTCATCGTTGGTATCAGCATTCCAGTTTCCTTCCTGTTCTCGTTGATCTTTGTCTATCTGCTCGGCTACACATTCAACTTCATGGTGATGTTCGGCATGCTACTTGGACTGGGTATGCTGATCGACGGCGCGATCGTGGTCACTGAGTACGCTGATCGCAAGATGACTGAAGGATTTGATCGTCGTGGCGCTTACAGCCTGGCGGCCAAGCGCATGTTCTGGCCCGTAGTAGCGTCGACCGCAACCACGCTCGCGGCCTTCCTGCCTCTTATGTTCTGGCCCGGCATCGCCGGTAAATTCATGCGCTATCTTCCAGTCACTGTGTTCACAGTCTTGTCAGGATCGTTATTCTATGCGCTCGTGTTTGGACCGGTTCTGGGCTCGATCTTTGGCAAAACAAGCACACGTGATCAGGCCGCCGCCAACACGCTCAAACAGCTTGAAGAAGGGGATCCCACGAAGCTCAACAACCTGACTGGCTTGTACGCGAAGCTGCTCGCCTTGTCGAGCAGATATGCGGTGGTAACCCTTTCCATCATCTTTGCGATCCTCGCGACTACCTTCTGGGCTTATGGCAAATACGGACAGGGGATGATTTTCTTCTCCGACGCAGACCCGAAGTTCGCGCAGATCACTGTCCGCGCCCGCGGCAATCTGTCAGCTGAGGAGATCAACGATCTCGTCAAAGAGGTGGAAGTTGAAATACTCGAAGTCCCTGGGATCATGGGGCTGAACACCTATACGCTTTTGACGGGAGGCGCTTCCCGGGACGGCTTTGACCGTATTGGCAGCTTCTTCGTTGAACTGCACGATGAGAACGAGCGAGCGCGCAAAGGCGCTGAGATTTTTGCTGAAGTTCGCGAACGCACGGCACATCTGGCGGGCATCAGCGTCGAAGTTCAGAAAATGGAGCAGGGACCACCTGTCGGCAAGCCGATTCAGATCCAATTTTCCTCCTACGACCGGCACCTTCTGGAGCCCGCAGTCACCCGAATTCGTGAATATATGGACCAGGTGCCGGAAATCATCGATATCGACGACACCCGCTCGCTGCCGGGGATAGAGTGGAAGCTCACCGTCGACCGCGCGCAAGCAGCACTTTATGGCGCCGATGTTTCTCAGGTAGGTATTGCTGTACAACTCATCACCAATGGAGTGAAAGTCGGAGAATATCGCCCTGACAAGGCAGACGACGCAGTCGATATTCGAGTGCGCTATCCCTTGGACGAACGTGGTATCAGCGCGCTGGATGAACTGAAGATCACCACACCCAACGGTCTCGTGCCAATTTCCAATTTTGTGCGGCGGGAACCTGCGCCAAACGTGGACGCGATACAACGCATCGATGGTATCGCAGTTGAATTCGTTCGCGGCAACGTCATTGACGGCGTGTTGGCTGACGACGTTGTAACTGAGCTACAGAACTGGATAGACACTCAGCGCTTCGATCCAGGTTTGAATATTGAATTCCGTGGAGCGAACGAAGAGCAAGCCGAGTCGATGGCGTTCGTCCAGGTTGCGTTTCTGCTCTCGCTGCTGCTGATGTTCGTGCTGCTCGTTACCCAGTTCAACAACATTTACCAGAGTGTTCTCATCCTGGTTGCCGTCGTGATGTCGACCGCCGGTGTACTCCTTGGTCTGATCATCCTGCAGGCGCCCTTCAGCGCAATACTCACCGGCGTCGGAGTTGTCGCGCTTGCCGGCATAGTGGTGAACAACAACATTGTGTTGATCGATACCTACAATCACATCAGGCGCGAACACCCGGAACTCGACTATGTCAGAGTGATCGTGCGTACGGGCGCGCAGCGTCTACGACCTGTGATGCTGACAACCGTAACCACGGTTTTCGGGCTACTGCCCCTCGCCTGTAACCTCTCGATCGATCTGATCAATCGAACCATCCTCTACGGTGGTCAACTTTCCTCGTTCTGGGTGCCTCTGTCGCAAGCGATTGTCTCGGGCCTCACATTTGCCACGATCCTTACCCTGGTTGCGACACCGGCAATGCTTGCGTTGCCTCATCAAGTGAACAACTTGGTCGCACGGATTCGTAGCAGATTCAACCACCAGCAGGTAGTGAACGCCTAATTCAGTTTTCACGCGAATCCTCGTAGTATGAGCGCCCATGCAAGATCCCGGTTCCTGGGTAATACCTCTAACGAATTCACTATGCGCCGACTCAGAGCGAGTCGGTGGCAAAGCGATGCAACTCCACGAACTGCTGCAGGCAGAATTCGCAGTACCGCCTGCCTGGGTTGTTACCTATCAGGCCTTCCGCAGCCACTTTCCCGAGGCAATTCCAGCCCGGAAACCAGAACCCGCCACCGTGGCAGACGATTTGCGGCGTTCACTGCAAGCCATCCATGAGGAGTTGTCTGAAAATGGTGCCCACTACCTGGTAGTACGCAGTTCCGCGCTGGGTGAAGACGGCACGGATCACAGCTTCGCTGGCCAACACGCCACTTATTACTACATCGACGCCGACAACCTGGCAAAGGCGGTAGCAGACTGCTGGAATTCTCTGTGGTCAAGCGCAGCGGTTGCGTACAGACGCGCGCTGCGTAACCCTGATACAAGTTTCGGGATGGCCGTGATCATCCAGCGGATGGTGCAAGCTGACCGATCCGGCGTTTGTTTCACGGAAGACCCGACAGGCCAGAAACCGGAACACACACTGATAGAAGCAACGTGGGGTCTGGGTGCTGCGCTGGTAGACGGCCGAGTCTCGCCGGACCGGTACTGGCTCAATCGCAATTTTGAACTCAGCCATCACAAAATCGGTCGTAAGCGATTGAAAGTTGCCGAGAAAATGCAGGACCCAAGCGGTCAGCGTCTGGAGCCGGTACCTGTCGCACAACAATCCATTGCAGTGCTGAACCCAGAGGAAGCCGAACAGATTGGGCGATTGGCCGCCAAAGCGGCTCGGCTGCGCGGCGGTCCACAGGATGTGGAATGGGCTTTTGCAGATGGCGAACTCTTCGCCCTGCAGACCCGGCCGATCACAGCTATGCCGGTGGAGTTACCGACAGTGCCCATTAAAGGACGCTGGGTACTGTTCAAACCCATCGCCGAGAATTTTTCCGAACCTCTGTCACCGATCAGCGTCGACCTTTTTCGCCGTATCCTGCCACCGATGGGCAAATTCATTCACGGGCGCTACTATCTCAATGCCGATGCGATGCAGCTACTGCTGCCATTCCATATCGACGATCAACAACTGGCGCAGATGCTTTTGCTCAAAGGTGCTGCGCCGCAATTAAAAGTAGACTGGCGACGTCTCCCCGCAAGTCTTGCGGTACTCGCACTCAGCTATTTGAGTAGCGGCATAACCTGGTTTCGCGGCAGTCGCGTGCCGCTGCATCGATTGTCTGATTTTGAACAGCGTTGTGAAGCCATACTCGCCGATGAAGACTGTGACGCGCTTGCAGCCCTGCACTTGCTCTTCTTCAATCGGCATCCCTTCAGACCGATCAGCGAATTTGCGTTTCAGGCGAATATATCCGCCGGTCGCTACTTTGTGCTGATTGGACTACTCAAAGTGGCACTCAAACGAATTGCACCTGATTTCGATCAGGCCAGACTCGCTATGCTGCTCGTCGGTGGCGAAGCAACCCTGTCACGTCAGATGGTCGATGCGGTCAGCGAACTGGCGGACGTTGCCCGCTCCGACAGTACCCTGGTGGCTGCACTGCTGGCCGACGAGGGACCTGATCCCGCCACTGTAGTTGCAGCATTGGATCCTTCCCACCCGTTTCTGACCGCGTGCAGCCAATTCCTGGCGAGTTATGGCCACCGTGCCATTCGCGAGATGGATCTCATTGCACCGCGTTGGCGCGAAGACAGCTCTGCCGTTCTACGGATGGTGCGCAACTACCTCAAACCAGATCGCCGCGAAGGTCTCGATCCACACAGTCTGCGGCTGGCAACCGAAGATGAACTGCACCAGGCAATCAAAACCACCTGGCAACGTTGGTTGGTGGATGGATTGCTTGGACGCATCCGTTATTACGTCACGCTGCGTGAGAACACCCGGCACTATCACACAATGGCCTTTGCAGTGATCAGGGAAAAACTGCAACGCTGCGAAAGACAATTGATTCAGGACGGCCGATTACGCTGCACCGATGACATCTTCTTCCTGAAATGGCCGGAGATTGCCGGCTTGAGTGCCGGCGCAATGGGCTGGGACGACATTGAGGGGGTCTTGTCGCATCGTCGCCGCCGCTATCGACGCCAGTACGATCTGCCACCCGAAGAGACCTTTAACCTCGCATCCGACGCAAGAGTGACGACGCCGGAGTCCGGGCGATATTCGGGTGACTGTGCATGTCCGGGTGTAGCCGAGGGTATCGCCCGGGTTGTGTTGGATCCAGGTCTCGGCGCAGATCTCGAGCCCGGCGACATACTCGTCGCACCGTATACCGATCCAGCCTGGACACCACTTTTTCCGAATGCCAGTGCAATAGTGGTGGAGATCGGCAGCTATCTTTCCCACGCCGGTACCGTAGCCAGGGAATATCAAATCCCCTGCCTGGTCGATGTGCACGGCTGCACCAGAACGATCCAATCCGGACAGAAACTGCGGGTGAATGCTACCGCCGGTTGGGTTGAGGTGATCGAGTGACGACGTTCGCTTTCTTTCTCCTCAGCCTGCCGCTCGCTGTCTACATTCTTGCCGGGATCTTCTACCTGATCGACCATGACGATAAGGTTGCCGCCGTGTTGAGTCTTAGCTGGCGGATTCTCCTGACCGTGGGATTAGTAACGCTGGCTGGTCACGAGAACAGGCTCGGCGTAGTCAGTGCCTTCGCGTTAGTCATCGTTCTGCACACAATTTTCTCCCTCGGTACCCGTTGGCTGATTACCACAGGACGCTGGATCTCCGAGAGCATCGATTAAACGCAACACAGCCACCAGGTACCCTACCCGCACTGTCGGGTCCTAATCGGCTAACCATTCGATGATGAACGGGTAGGCAGTTTTGTCCTGTATCAGGAACAGATGCCCGCCATCGAAAAACTGCAACTGAGCCTGCTCGACCTGCTGGGCAATCGCGGTCATGTTCGCTGGTGGCGCAATACCGTCATACTCGCCACCTGTGAGCAGCACCGGCATCGCCAACTGCGGCAGTCGTTGCCAGGTATCATGTCCCGCACGAGCCACCAGTTGTCGCCGAGCACCCTCGATATCCCGATCGTCGCGACGTGAAGCACGGGCGATCTCCAACAAACCCTCCCAGCGCTCCGGATTCGCGTTTCTCCAGACTTCATCGCGCCGCAGGTCTGCCAGGACCAGCCGTTTAGCGAACTGCTCCGCCACCGGCAGGCTGTCGATTTCCTGCAGCGGAAAGGACGCGCCGCCCGCGCCACCGGAACTCGTGCAGGCGAGTGCCAATTTCGATACCAACTCCGGATAGCGCAGAGCAAGTTCCTGGGCAACCATGCCACCAAAAGAAACACCCATTACGGCAACCGGCTCCCACTGCAGAGCCCGCAGCAAAGCCGCGGCATCCTCGGCGTAGTCCGCCATCGAGTACGCAACAGCAGGCGCCCGGGTCTGGCCGAGACCGCGTTGATCAAACGTCAGAATTTCATGGGCGGCGGCAAGCGGGCTGTCGAAGACATTCGGCTTGAGGCGTAGATCGCCACCCGTGCCGCTGATAAAGAGAACGCGGGGCCCTGTGCCCCCGATCTCATAGTGAATATCGATGTCATTCGCCTGAATAAAGGGCATTGCACCTCCTCATCTGCCGTAGCCGCGGCGCTGGTTGCTGTTGCTGGTGGGTGATCGTTACTTCGCTTCCGATCTACCGCTCCTGTATTCTGACCGCATTGAACCCTGGCTGAAATAGCTGGAAAGGCCTGCCGCCATTACCGTCACTACGCGATCAGCAATCTTGGAGTAACAATTAATGAGCATCTCTCTGGGCGTCCACGTCGGACAACAAAACATGGCGATGAGTGAGATGCGCGGGCTCTGGCGCAAGCTCGACGACAGCGGCGTCGACTGGATTTCCACCTGGGACCACTTCTACGAAGCACCGCCGAAAGGCGGCACCGAGCCTCATTTCGAAGCACTGGCAACACTTGGCGCACTCGCAGCAGAAACCAGTAATGCGCGAATCGGCTGCCTCGTGTTCTATGTCGGCTACCGCAACCCCGCACTGCTGGCAAAAGCCGCAACGACTCTGGACCATATAACCGACGGCAGGTTTGAACTTGGTATTGGTGCCGGTTGGCACATCTGGGAGGCAAGTGCCTACGGCTATCCATTTCCCGACATCGGTACCCGCCTGGACATGCTGGAAGAAGCCGCCCAGGTCATCCGCCGGATGCTCACCCAGGATCGGACGAGTTTTGCGGGCACCCATTACCAGGTTGACGATGCCAGTTGCCTGCCAAAGCCCATCCAGGATCGATTGCCGATCTGGATTGGCGGCGTAGGGGAAAAGCGCACACTCAAGATCGTGGCCGACTATGCGGATGGCTGGAACGCCGCTTATCAGTCACCTGAAGAGTTTGCCCGCATCAACGAGGTGCTCAATCACTGGTGTGAAGAAGAACAGCGCGATCCAAAGACACTCAAGCGAGCAGCCAACATCATGTTCAACCTCGGCCTCACGCAGGCCGACCTCGACCGTCAGCGGGAGATTCTGCAGCGCGACTGGGGGGAGCTTGCTTCCCGCACTGAGGGAGGTGCGTTGCTGTGTACGCCGGAAGATGCAGTCGACAGAATCATGGAGTATGTCGAAGCAGGTGCAGATGAGATCAATATTGCGCTTCGTGCACCCTGGGACGCAGAAGCACTGGATGCCTATCTGACCAAGGTCATGCCCGACGTGCGCAAGGCAACTGCCTGATCGAGATGATCAGGATTCGCGTGCAGCGAGTGCCTCGGCAAACGCAAGCACACGTTCGGCCTGTGCTGCATGCAGGTTTTCGATCAACCGGCCATCGAGCACTGCGACGCCCTTCCCCGCCGCGCTTGCCTCCTGCCAGACGTCGATGACCGCGCGGGCATCGGCAATAGCCTCGGCGCTATAACCAAAACTCTGATTGGCGATAGCCACCTGGCCGGGATGAATGAGCGTTTTACCATCGAATCCCATATGCCGCGCCTGCTCACAGGCCTGCTCAAAACTTTCCAGATTCCGGAAATCAAGGTGGACCCCATCGAGCACATCCAGACCCAGCTCACGCGCCACGAGAACACAATGCTGCAGCGCATAGCCAATGTTCTGCCGGTCCGCCGTGTGGGAGGCCCGCAACTCCTTTACCAGATCGCTTGTACCCATGACGAGGCAAGCAACGCGTGGCGAACACGCCGCGACGCTACGCACATCCAGCACACCCCTGGGAGTTTCGATCATGAGCCAGATCGGCAAATGCTTGCCACCGGCGCCGTCGACTTCTTTTAGGATAGCCGTAATCTGTTCGCACGATTCCACTTTTGGAAAAAGCAGCCCGTCGACATCGAGCCTGGCCGCGGTTGCCACATCGTCACAACCCCAGTCGGTGTCCAGACCATTCACCCGCACCAGCAGTTCGCGAAAACCGTAGCCGCCTTCAGCCACAGCGCGTGCGACCGACTCTCGTGCTGAATCTTTCGTTTCCGCAGCCACGGCATCTTCGAGGTCGAATATGATGCTGTCGCAGGGCAGCGATCGGGCTTTTTCCATCGCCCGTTCATTAGCTCCGGGCATGTAGAGCACAGATCGTCTCGGCCTTATGGTCGTCATCGACGAGCGGCAGGTGGATCAGCTGTGGGGGGGAATGTGGTTGGGGACGGAGAAAAATGCCCGCCGCCGCGCCACGCGGGCTTCGCGACAATCGGCCTTCAGTCGGCAGCTGTAATCCGAAAGTAATGGCAACATCAAAAAGGCGCTCAGAATCAGGAAGACAGCATGCCAGCCGGCCTGCTGCAGATACCAATCAGCAGCGAGACGCGGAATGACGACAAAAAATCCGGCGAAAAAGAAAAACATCACAACCGTCGTGCAGATGGCAAGGATGCGGGCGACGGGAATGCTGATTTCGTTCTTGAGTGTGATAAAAGCGAGAAGGGCGGCGCCCACGTAGGGAGCCCAGGAGAGCGGAGTGGGGTGGAATGCATGCATCAACGCGATGGCGATGAAAGTGCATCCAATTAACCCATTTATGTACTGCATACGCCTGTACCACCCCCTGCTGCCTACCTAAGTCAGAACCCAGCGCTCATCTTTTGCGAGCGTCTTCTAATTGGTTCGCGACCTGCTGGCCCAATGCTGTTATCGGTACTCTTTATACTTTTCGAACTTGGGCTATCCCGGTCGCTCTGGCGAAATCTCCGTTCGCAGTCAGACCCAGTGTCATTAGCAGGTTTTCTGTTTGTGCGCCGTTTCATCCCTAACACCGCGCATTACTGCAATCTTCCGAAATCATCCTTGTACAGTCAACCACTTTGTTACTGGTGGTGACATTTCGGCTACTAATCTACTCAAATTAGACCACGGTTGTGTGCCCAGGTTGTACGAAATATTGCTGTTTCGTGAAACCGTCAGCAGTCATAACAGGCCAAAAAGGTCTAAAAAAACGCGTTTTTATACCTTCTCGATAATGTATTTCAACCAATTTTTGCAGACTGCCCACCATCAACGGCGAGACTCACCCCCGTGATGAATTTCGCTTCATCCGACGCCAGAAACAGGGCGGCGTTCGCAACATCCCAGGCGGTACCCATCTTGCCACCGAGCGGGACTTGCGCATCTCGACTCGCAATCACCGTTGCGCGATCCCGGCCGGCTGCAACATTGCCTTCAATCGCCATAGGTGTATTCATCAATCCCGGCATGATCACGTTCGCCCGAATACCGTACTTTGCATTGCCCATCGCCAGCGCATGGGTGTACGCATTCAAGCCCGCCTTAGAAGTCTTGTAAGCGAGAATGCTCACGGCGCACACAGCCGCGACCGAAGAGATATTGGTGATCACCCCAAAGCCCTGTTCTCGCATGACCGGCAGAG
>CBDUDJ010000012.1:0-12931 GCA_965365885.1 uncultured Gammaproteobacteria bacterium | reverse complement strand
CCCAAGTTCCCGAATTTGATGTACATATGTATCTTTTTCCCTATAGTTCCAGACTACGACCATGGGCTTGTAATGCTCTCGATCCATAGCTTTAAGAAGATAATAGAGCTGTCTTTCTAAGCCGCCAGCACCCAACCCACCACGGCGCCGCCGAAAAAGACGAAGGCAAAGTCACCCATGCCGTTGACGATAGTCTGGGTGGATGCGTACCCAGCCACGGCTATCGCCAGCAGAATCTGGGAGGCAACGATTGCGGTCGCGTCGTTAAAGAGGCTCTCGCCTTCCACCAGAATGGTCAACCTTCTCGGCGCGCCCAGTTGTTTGAACAGGGAGATCACCGCCACCGGATCGGTCGCACTGAGTATGGCACCCAGCACCAGAGCGGCAGCGAAATCGATAGGTGTGAAATAGGCAACCAGCGTACCGATGATGGCGGTGGAGATCAGTAATCCAGGAATCGCGAGTGTCAGTACCGGCAGCAGATTGCGGCGCAATTCGCGCGCATCGAGGTGCAGCGATGATTCGAATATCAGTGTCGGCAGAAATACAAACAGGATGACATCGGGTGAAATCTGAAATTCCACCAACGGTGATAAAAAGCCGGGAGACCACTGCGCCCATTCCGACAGGCCGATACCTGCGACAACCAGCATGACCGTGAACGGCAGGTGCAGCCGTTTGCTCAGTGCCAGCACCGCGGCTGCCACCAGCAGCAAAGCGGTGATCGCACTCACTAAATCGATGACAGTGCTCGTGTGTTCCACGTCTACCTCTCATCAAATCTGGTATGCGGACGAGGATAGTACGAACAACGGGCTGATTTTGCGAATCTTGTCTGGCGCCCGAAGAATCAGTGGTGGACGGAGAAACGTACTTCGAAGTTGGATCTGCGCCACAGCAACCAAGTCAGGAAGGGGTAGAAAGTCATCATCGTTGTGACGTTCCACTCGGCAATGTTCTGGATCGCGTCGTCATCCTCAAACAGATTTGCAGTTGCCGCCAGCAGTAGCCCACCGACCAGAATCAAGGCACACATGGCGAGTTTGAGGCGTGCGATATCCTGCAGGTCGGGGTAATAGAGTGACAAGCTTCTGATTCGGGCAGCGAGCAACACCTGAGCAAGATAGGTAAACCCGAAATAGATGACGGTACCGAAGCGGCGCATGAGCCGGTAGCCGTCGCCATCGGAACCCAGAAACGTCGTGTAGAGAATCAGTGCGAGGCTCGATATCAAACCCAACCAGAGCATCGTTGATCTGAGTCTGATCGCAGAATCACCAAGCGCTGCCAGCCAGTCGTGGCACAGTTTCCAGTAGACAATGGTCAACCCCGCCACGGGTAACATGGTGGCTTTGAAAATGAAAAATCCAGGTGGCTGACGGCCAACTTTACTGACGCTTGTGCAACCCTCGAAGTGTGGTATGCAGGCTGAGATCTCGCCTGCCTGCACCGCGAACACGTACGCCAGGGTCGTCCCGATCCAGGGTGCCAGCCAGAGGATCAACGCCGTGATTTGCAGATTGGCCATGCTCTGGCGCGGCTGTCACAAGGCTCGTGATTCTAGCAGCACTGACCGAAGGTTGTTGCAAAAGGCGCTTATTTCGATTGGCTCATTGGGCATTCGAGATTAGCCTAGAGATACCGGATAAGTCAGGGGTCGTGACTGCCGATGCGCCTTTTACTCGCCTTATTGTTGATGGTTAGTTCCGGGCTGAGTGTGTCTGCGACTGCGTCCTCCTGTGCAGTGTTGAACGAGCACAATCTCGAATGGCTGCAAACGCTCGCCATCGAGACCGACCTTGGCGATCTCCAATCGACGGCCACCCCGTTTACCGTACGCGATATTCGCATCGTTCGACAGGACGTGTTTCCAGTCGAAGGTCATTGGCTTGCCCGGTCGGCTAACCGCTTTCATCCAAGGACCAAAAACAACGTCTTGCAGGCGGCCTTACCGTTTGCCGTTGGTGATGTGATTGACGAGCGAGTGTTGAAGGAATCCGAACGCATCTTGAGGGCCAAGCCGTATCTGCATGATGCTCGTGTGTTTGTGCGTCAAATCTGCGATGAGTACGCGGATGTCGATGTCATCGTGCGCGACGTCTGGACCCTTTCTCCCAAACTGGATTTCAGCCGTGCGGGAGGCGACAACGAATTTGCATTTGGCGTGAGTGACACGAATCTTCTCGGGCTGGGCAAGGAAATCGATATCAGCTATGAACGTGGGGACGAACGAAAAGGGATCAATCTTGAGCTCAGCGATCCGAATATTCTGGGAACTCGATGGACGGCGAGTGCGATTGCCGCCGACAATGACGATGGTCATCGATATGGGTTGAAAGTCGCCCTGCCGTTTTACGCGTTGGACAGCCGATTCTCGACGGGAATGCTGCTCAATGATGACAAGCGTGACAATGGGCTGTATCTACTCAGTAAAAAAATCTGGGAAATCGGTGTCGAAAGGGAAGATCTGAGGTCGTTCGTCGGTTTTTCAAATGGTCGCAATGGTCGATGGGTGGATCGATTGATTCTCGGCGCCGCATACCAGAAAGAAGAGTTTACGTATCCAGATCTCTTCCCAGATCCTGGGCCAGCTGAGCGCGAGTTCGTTTATCCGTACATCGCTTGGCAGCGCGTCGAAGATAGATTCGTGAACAGATCCAACCTCGATCGTATCGGGCGCACGGAAGATATCGATCTGGGAATCAGAAGCTATGTTGAACTGGGGTGGTCTGCTGAATCGTTTGGTGGCATTGGCGACTACCTGGTGGGTCGAGTGTTATTGAGTGGTCGTTGGTACCTGGCTGACAGACACCTGCTGCATCTGGAATTGGACTTCAACGGCCGCTACGAGATTGAAGATCGATTCACCGAAGAAGCGATCACGACGATCGCCGCCACCTACAGTTGGCATCACCACGAGCAGTGGAATCTGGTGCTGCGAGGTGACTATACCGTGGTCCGCAACTTGCCCGTTCACAGGCAATTGACGCTTGGTGGCGACAGTGGTCTGCGCGGGTATCCGAGTCGCTACCAGGTGGGAGATCGGCGATACCTGTTCACTGTGGAGGAACGCTACTACACGAACCTCGTGCCCTTCGGGCTGTTTCGTGTGGGTTGGGCTGCGTTTCTGGACTTCGGCAGGGCGTGGTACAAGGATGCCACCCCGACGTGGGTGCCGCAGAGAGAGGGGGATCACTTCGACACTCTCGCCAATCTGGGAATTGGCCTTCGGCTCGAGTCCATTCGTACCCGGGGTGACCGCGTGGTCCACATAGATATCGCTAAGCCACTGGTCGATGGTCCGGAAGTAAGCTCCTACGAGCTGACACTCACGGTCAAACAATCGATTTGAGAACAGGCTGTCGGAGTTCGGGACGCCAGGACTGACAAGGTCTAGACTACGCGAACTCATAGACAGGGAAGGAGTCAGGCCGATGACAGTAGAAGGAACATTCGGAAGAATTGACACAGGACTAGTCAGGGGAATTATCAGAGGATTGGTGGTTACTGGCATTTTGCTCTGTTCGTCGATTGCGCTTGCCGATGAGATGACGGATGAGGAAAGACAGAAACTCCGAGGCGAGATCGATGCGAAAACACAGGAAATTCTCAATGAACTCTATGAGGAATCGCCTGACGCAAAATCGCACGTTGAGAATGCGGCTGGCTATGCGGTGTTCAGTAATTTCGGGATGAAAATATTCGTCGCTGGTGGCGGCTCCGGCAAAGGTCTTGCGCTGAACAACAAAACCGGTGAGCGTACCTACATGAAAATGTTGGAAATTCAGGCGGGCCTTGGCTTCGGCATCAAAAAATTCAAGCTTGTATGGATATTTCTCGACTCTGCCGATTTTGACGATTTCGTCAATGCAGGATGGGAGTTCGGCGCTCAGGCAACAGCAGCAGCGGCTATGGGTGATGATGGCAGCTCGATCCAGGGCGCTGTGCCGGTGTCAGACGGCGTGTGGCTCTACCAGCTCACAGGCAGCGGATTGGCGCTGGAGTTGACCGCCAAGAGCACCAGATACTTCAAGAACGACGATTTAAACTAGCATTGATCGCGCAGCCGAACTTATTATCCGTTTGTTGCAGTCAGCGCCGATCTGGTTGAAAATAATTGGAGCGCGCGGGCTGGACCGCGGATACAGACACGCCTGAGTTCGGTTACAACCCGGGTTGCGAATCATGGAGGATGGATATGCGCCTGGGTGCGCTGGTAGCTGGTTTTCTACACTGTTTGCTGCTGCCTGTATGTGTGCAGGCGGCTGATCGTGTCGCACTGGATCCAGGCGCCTGGGATTGGGTGCCTGCACCCGATCAGTCGGACTGGTCGAGCAAGCGGGTAGCTGCTCATACCAGAAGTCTTCAATTGCAATTCGACGGGCCTCTGGCCGTTGTCGCCGTTCCAACCCTTGGTATTGCCGTACGCGTCTATCCAGATGATGTGCCGATGGCGCTCGAAAGCGGCACCGCCTGGGTGACTGGCAGCGCTGCACCTGCAACCAGAGGAAATATTGTGGTTGCTGGCCATCGTGATGGCTTCTTCCGGCGGCTGGAAGGCATTGCGCTGGGCACGCGCATTCACCTCACAACCGATGCTGGAATGCAGGAATTTGAAGTCGTCAACGTATCGATCGTAGATGCGCTCGATATGAGTCCACTTGATCCAACGGATGAGACGGTTCTGACGCTTATCACCTGTCATCCATTTCGCTACCAGGGGTTCGCACCGGACCGCTATATTGTACGTGCGCAGCCAGTTGGTTATCATTCGAACACGAGCCGAACCGGCCAATTCGACTCAACTCTAGCCTCTGGCCAACCTAAATAAAAAATATATGGAGCAAGACATGAGACTTTTCATGAAAGTTATACGGACTGTAATGTTTACTGCGGTCGCTGTGTTGAGCGCGAACGCGTTTGCGGTCGAGTACACGATGAGCTGTGATGACGTCATTACCAAGCTGAACCTGGAAGCGACGGGAGAAGCCAAAGCCCGTTTCGCCGATATGGAGGGATCGTGTCTGGGTGTGGTCGAACGGGATGGCAATTTGTACATGCACACCAAGATGGTTATTCGGCGGGTCAGAGGCAACAACATCACGATCTACCTGCCGGCCACCGACCGGACCTTCAGCGTGCGGCCTGACACTTCTTCTCGTGTCGTCATTGCGGGCCGTAAGATTCGACCGCGAGATCTGTCACCTGGCCAGGAGCTCAATATCTACGTGTCAGTGGACGAGTTCACCCAACCCATCATTGATGAAGTGGCCTTTGAGTCCGAGTCCGATGAATTTGTGATCGCTCCGGCAGCAGTGGCCGCGGCTTTGCCGACGACCGGCTAGCAGCGCTCTCGCGGACAAGGCTTAGAAACTGTAGGTGTAGGACGCGGAGTAGGTTCGAAAATCCGCGCCGATGCGCGCGGTGACGCCTTCGGTTGCGCGCAGCTGCAGCCTGTGACGACGCGCAAGTGGAATCGACATCGCGACACCCGTGCGCCAGTTCTGCTGGCGGTCGTCACGGCGGTTGCCGTTGAGTCGGGTTGTTCCGCCAGCCGTGTACAGTAGACCTGCTCCTACCCACACCCTGGGTGTGATGTGGTAGAGCACATTGCTTTTGAAGAGCCCGATGGCGTCCTGCTCGACAGTGTTGGTTTTGAGCAGGTCGTCGTTGTCCGAAAACCATGCGAATCCTACAGCGGCTTCCAGCGTCCATTTCCTTATCTGCTGGGAGACGCCTATTTGTCCAACAACGCTCCAGCGGTTTGAACCGATGTTGATTACCCGGTCCTCGTCATACTTTCCCACCGGAATTCCGACGGCAATGCTTGCGCCAACGATCGTCTTCTGTTGATAAGCTGCGTATTCCTGCGGCGCCAACGCCGGTGCCCCGTAAAAATTCACTGCGAAACGGACGAATGGGTCGCCCATGCCTCGCTGTTCTCCCGAAGCGGGTTGGCCGAGGTACAAACCTTCCAGAGCGACGTTCGCGTAGGGTACGGCTAGCGTCAGTAACGCCGATTTTCCTGCGATATCCAGTCCCCGCGAGTAACTCACCAAGACGGCGTCGACATCACCGTCGACGTCGGCGACTGGCACGCTGCTGTCGAATGTGACATCTCCTGTGGATTGAGAGTAACCAACGGAGAGGAAATTGGCTCCTGTGGGAACGTTGGAATACAGGCGAGGTTCAACATCGTCTGCAGCCAGCTGCAACGGGAACAAGAGTGGGAAGCTGAAAAGCGGCAAAAACCAACCGCGGGCTAGCGTCATGATGTCGTAATCCATCGCATCGCAATAATGATACCGCAATCCTGCATCACAAGGACTAGGTAGCCATCGCGGGGATTCGGCGAATTGTTTGCAGCGTCGCCAGGCGTGATGCTGAGCATCCCGTTAAACGAGAACGAGTTCACAAAAACCGTACAAACAGCAGTTCATCCATGGAATGCATACGCTCCTTCTGGCAATGTCAGCGGTATGTGAATGCGACCCGGGTGGACGCTTGTCACGTGGCCAGCTGAAACTTTAAACACAACGATGTGAGATTAAAAATGGACTTTAGAACTTGGAAGAAAGCATTCGCAGTAGGCCTGATGAGTGCCGCAGCGTTTTCCAGCTCTACCGCTTATGCCGCCGCACAAGCAACTGTAACGATCGATGTGAACATGCCAACCATCCTGGTTATGTATCACTACAACACGATCACACTGGACCTTGATCAGACCGCTCTTGGCACCTATCTGGTTGGTGGAACAGCAGTTGCCTGTGGCACTGAGTTCTGTGACGACCAGGGTAATCCGGCAGCAATCCCGGTCCCTGCAATCACAGCAACCACAAGTGTGACTCAGGCTGTTGCGGATCCTGGTCTTCCGAACACGACCACCGAGTTCACTATTGTGGATCCGGTTGGCGTACGTGGAATGGGTTGCACCACTTATGACGTGGTAATAACGGATTCATCCACCGATGCAGGCATCACCGTGGATACTGCGAACTCGCTTTCCGCCATTGACGGCACTGCCTGTTCGTTCGCGATGACCACGGGCGATCTGGTATTCGATGTGGACTTCAGCCTGATAGATGCCGACCCGGCCAGCGCGGTATTTGACGTCTCAATCACTGGAATCTAGTCCCCATGACAAAGGAGCTCAAAGGACGTGAGCATCCTCGACGCGAGTCCCGGTGCCAGGACTGACAACGGGACCGTAATATCCATTCTCAGCCTGCTGCTTATGGCAGCCGGGCTGCTGTCCCCCATCGCCCACGGCTTTACTCTCAGCCCCGCGAATGGCAATCAGACGGTAAACATCGGCCTTACGGATATCCTGCAGGGTGGCAGTAATCTGACTGGCAGCGCTGAACAGGTGTACCCACAGGGGACAGTCAGCCGCACGCTCAATGACTTCTCAATACCGGTCGATGTAAATCTTAGGGGAAGTGTTCCTGGTCCTATGGGCACACGCGTTGAGCGACCACGCTACATGGCCATCGCACTGAGCGCTGCAGAACGTGCCCAGTGTCTTCAGAGTAGCGACTTCGATGTAAATTTTCGAGTTATCGCACCGAGCACGGATACGCTGACTGCCGTCAGCGGTGGCAGCCTGCGTGTGACCAGCTTTACTTCGAGTTTCAACAGTTCTACCGGTGGCCCTTGTCCGCGAAGTCTCCGCTACGGCTATGTGCTGGACCTTGATCTGGACGGCGCGGTATCGGCGAGCGCCTACCAGGGAACCGTTGAAGCCACTGTGGAGCAGATAGGCCCTGGCACTATCCAGACCCTGCAGTTGTCACTGGACATAAACATGCCATCGGTGCTGCTGCTCTACCATCATTCTCAGATCAATATCGACGTTCAACCAGCCGCCCTTGCCGGCGCGCTCGGCGCTACTTCGGGTTGCGGCGCCGGATTTTGCCTGGATGCGGGGAATCAATCTGCTGCGATCCTGGGTATCAGTCCGAGCGTTCCCGTAGCGATTGACATCGGTGCAAGCGTACCGGCTGTGATGACGAGGACCATCACGCTGAATGAAGCCGTGGGTACTCGTGCAACCGGCTGTGCCGGTGGCGTGTACAGCACCGCCAGCTTCCAGATCCTGAATCCGTTGGGTGGTATTCAGGCCGGCAGCGGAACAATTACAGAAATCCAGAACAGTGCCTGCGGGTTTGACTTACGAACCGGGGATCTGTCCTTCGATCTCGATCTCAATTCCATCAGTGCAATCAGCAACGCTTCGGCGACGATACAAATAACAGTAGTAGGACTCTGATTTATGAATACCGTAAAAACGTTACTCATCCTGATCGGCATGATCAGCTCCGTTGTCTGTCACGCGGGTTCGGCATTTCCTCCGGCCAGCATTGGCGTTTCTCCGTCGAGAGTAGAACTCGCCGTGCAGAAAGAGCGAACTACAGGATCGGCAACAGTGATGAACTTCACTGACAAGCCTGTTCATGTAGCTGCGAGTCTTGCGGGATTCGACCTCGATGAAAGTAACAACTTTCGTGAGCTGGCACCAACTGTTGGTTCCCTGCCCAGAGCGATGATGCTGAATCCTGCGGACTTCACGATTCCACCAAATGGGTCGCAGACTGTGCGGTTCGCCATTATGCCTGAGCGACTCGAAGGATCCGGCGAGCATCGGGCGATGCTGTTTTTCTCGGAGCTCGTGGATTCGAATCAGGCGGCTGTGAAGATCAACTTTCGACTCGGCATTCCGGTATATGCCCAGCTGGGCGAAGCGGATCGGACAGCACAGATCCATGATTTGAAGATCGCCGACGACCGGACTCGTCTGGAGTTGGATATCTCTGCACTGGGCAACCGCCAGGTTCGGCCGACGGGTTACTACCTGTGGTGGCCTGCCGGGAAATTTCCCGGGGAGCGTGCTGCGTATCGAAAACTGAAATCACTGGCAAGTGGCCGTGATTCCTCGCTGCCTTCCGATGTTGTTGGTGGCAAGCTCGTTACCAAACCCGTTTTTCCAGGTGCTCGCCGGGAGGTGGCCGCCAAACTCACCATCCCTGAAGATGTTGGAGATTATGTTCTTGCGGTGCACGTAGACGCGGGCGATCAGTCGTTGCAGCGCACCATCAAGTCCGTTGCACCGCAAAGCTGATCGTAGGGCTTCGCGAGTCTTCGGTGTGAAACGGTTCCGCAACCCCGTTCGTTGTTTTCTCAGCAACGTTTTGCTGTTGTGCCTTGCGTGCAATGCAATTGCGGATGACGACGCGGAGCAGTTGCTCTTCGACCGACTGTCGGTTGCAGGATTTGCCCCCATCGATCCCGAATATGGAAACGTTCGAGAAGAGCTCGTTGGCATCATTGTCGATCACATAGCATCAGCAGACATCAGCGTCTATCGTCATGACGACAAATTTTTTCTACCTGTCAGATTGCTTGAAAGGCTGGGAGTCAGCGTCAGCGTGAGAGGTGATCAACTCTACCTCGCGACTCCCGGTGGTGAAGTCGTAGCCCAGCTGAACTTTTTCCGCCGCATAGCAGGTGCCATTTACTTCATGGATGATCTGCTCGATCAGGAGTTAAAAATCCGTTGGGAATTCAATAGCGAAAAGTACGCACTGGATATCACGTTACCCTGGTGGCAGAGCTACGAAAATGGGCAGGGGACGCAGCGAGTTGAACTTGAACCTGACTTCAAACCCTCTCCTTTCGGTGTAACCCAGGTACGTCTGGATCATACCCGTTACTCCGATGACAACAATCGGCGTGAAGCCAATGAGGTGTTGCTCCGCGGACGATTGGCGGAGGGTACCTGGCAGGCCCAGGCGATCAAAGTAGAGGGGCGCGACGTTCGTGCTGAGGACTACTACTGGCTGCGCGACTTTGATCATGTGCAGGCATTGGTCGGCAATCAGGATGTGTTGATCAATCCGCTATTGCCGGAGATAAGGACAACGGGGGTACAGGCGTTGTACAACTCCAAACCCCTTGAGTTTAATCCGTACCAGGATCAAACACGGAACCAGTACATCAGGCGGTTGGGAATTCCAGTGAAGGATATCGAAGGAATCGCACCACCGGGAGCAATAGCCGAGTTGCGAATCAACGATCGACTCGCCGCACGGGTGAGGGTGCGACTTGACGGCACGTACGAATTTAATCAGGTGCGGTTGCCCTCTCTGCAATTCGCGACAGTGCAGGTGCGTATTCTGGACCAACGCACACTCATGACACTCGAAGTGCAGGACTTCACACAAACTCCCTCGGAATTGTTGCTCGATGAAGGGCAGACGGTCGCTTTCACAGGAATCGGTGTGAGTGGCAATCCTCTGGATCCTGTCAGGGATGTAGGAGATGAAGCCGTCTTTGGTCTTTGGCGCTACGGCTTGAGCGACAGGCTTACTATGGAGGCCGGTGTCCAGTCTGCAGATGGCAATCTGCACGAAGTGGCCGGAATTGCCGCGTCGTTGGGCAAGCAATGGACTGCGTCTGTTTCACTTGGCCATCATGAGGGAAACGTAGGTTACTCGAGCGATTTTCTTGGTCGCGGTCCGAACTGGAATTTGAATCTGAGGTCGCAGAATATTCAAGATGAATTTCGTTCGCAGAGGAGCTCGAAGTCATTTCGCCACGAACTTCACTACGAATACTCCGTGACCCCCAGGCTTGCGCTGGGCGTATACGGGCGTTCGATCCAATCCGGCGATGCCGAGAACGATTTTTTTCTACCAGGTGCCACGTGGCGCTTCAACAGCCGCAGTTTCCTTCGAGCCTGGCCGGACGCGGCAGGCGAGTATCGCGTTGAGCTGAGATCCTACCACCGGGAACGTGACTGGTTCGAGTTCATACACGACGATTCTGGATATCGCGCAGAATACCGACTCCATCAGAACCGGAAACTCGAGTATTTTGCCCGGCTCGAGGACCGACGGCATGCTGAATCTGCAATCGCGGAAGTTGGCGCGGCCTGGTATCCGAGAGAATTCGATGATCGATCATCGGTGCGTGCGAGTGTGCTGACGAATGATGGTAAATTCGGTTACCGATTCGAGTGGCGGACCGCTGTGCTGCCCGGGTTTTACTCGCAACTGGAATTACGCGATGAGCCGGTTGCGACTGCATTCTCAGATCCCGGGTTACAACTTCGCTGGACGTTGTCCGCGGATTTGGCTTTTGCAAACGGTCGCCCCATTCCGGGAAGAAATGAATTTACCAATTCTCGCGCCGGTTCAATCGGTGGGAAATTGACGTTGAACAGCGGCGCGAAGTTGAGTTCCAGAGAGATTAATCTGGTATCAGTGATGGTTGACGGCGTGCCTCACACAGCTGTTGTGAACAGCGGCCATTTCCTGTTGGAGGGCTTGCTGCCCGGGTTATATCAGGTCTCCCTCAGTCCTGAGTACCTGCCTATGGACCTCACGCCAGACGATGCCAGCTATCGGGTGAAAGTTGCACCCTCGGCAACCACCAGGGTCAATTTCACGTTAGCGTATGAATACGGCGTTGCGGGGCAGGTTCGTTATGAAAATGAGCAGCCTGCGATCGGCCTGGTGGTGAACATCTACGGTTCACTCGGTGACCTGCTACATTCGACGCGAACAGACAAATATGGTTACTACCGGCTCAGCGGTCTTGAGCCGGGTGACTATGTGATCGAAGTAGCGCCGGAATCGCAAAACACGATTGAGCGACAGATCAATATCGCGGACTCTGACCTGTTCGATACGGACTTCACTTTGCAACATGACGCACCACGACTTAGTCGACCTGAGCAGAATTACCGAGCCTCAGCGTGTACTTCCACCGATTGTTGAGCGCATAATCGGCACGACCTGACGATCTGCAATGATCGGTCGCGTATTGGAGAAGGCACGTGAAGGGGGAAATTTTCGCGGGAAAAATTTTACTTTGCGCTTCGGTGCTCGCGCTGTGCGCTTGTGCGCCACCACCGCCCAGCGACAACTCGTCGGTGGAACCACCCTCCACTGCAGCCAGGGACGGTTATGGAAACCCTGATTTCAACGGCATCTGGCAGGCGCTGGGTTCGGCGCACTGGGATCTCGAAGCCCACGCCGCGCGGCCCGGTCCGATTACCGAACTCGGCGCGCTCGGCGCCATCCCTGCAGGTCTCAGCGTAGTCGTCGGGGGCGAAATCCCCTACCAGTCCTGGGCTCGCGCAAAGCAGCAGGAAAACCGGGAGGACTGGCTGGCCCGGGATCCCGCCGTCAAGTGCTTCATGCCGGGAGTCCCGCGCGCTACCTACATGCCATTTCCGTTGCAGATCGTGCAAGGCAGCGAGCACATTCTCATTACCTACGAGTTCGCCGGCGCCAGCCGCATCGTTTACATGAATCGCCCCGATTTCGAACACCCCCTGGAGGCGTGGATGGGGCATTCGCGCGGTCGCTGGGAAGATGAGGTGCTGGTAATCGACGTCGACAGCCACATTCCCGATACGTGGTTTGACAGCTCCGGCAATTTCCACAGTGAAGCGCTGCGTGTGGTGGAACGCTTCTCCAAACTCGGTCCCGACACACTTCTGTACGAAGCGGAAATCACCGATCCCAATGTATTCGAACGGTCGTGGAAGATTCGTCTGCCACTGTACCGCCGCGTTGAGGACAACGCACAACTGATCGAATTCAAATGCGTCGAGTTTACTGAGGAGCTCATGTATGGCCACCTACGTAAGAAAGACACAGCTCCTTGAGTTGACATTTCTGCTGGCATTCGCGATGTCAGCAGCGGCCGCGGAGCCACCACGAACGCCGTGGGGGGCACCGGACCTGAATGGAGTTTGGCAGTTTGCGCTTGCGACACCACTGGAACGACCGGAGGCGTTTGCCGACAAAACCTATTTCAGTGAGGCCGAAGCTGCCGCATATCTCGCTGGATCCCGCGGTCGCCTTGAGGATCTCATCGCGTATTTTGATGGTGGCGAGGAGGATTTCGTTGGTGTTGAACCCTG
>CBDUDJ010000011.1:0-13094 GCA_965365885.1 uncultured Gammaproteobacteria bacterium | reverse complement strand
CGGGAACGGGTAAGACAGCCGCCTACGCGCTGGCAGCTATCCCGGTGGCGAAGTCGCTGGGCAAAACCGTCGTCATCAGCAGCGCGACGGTTGCGCTGCAGGAACAGGTCGTGTTCCGCGATTTGCCGGACCTGAAGGAACGGTCGGGTCTCCGGTTCAACTTCACACTCGCCAAGGGTCGTGGCCGTTACGTGTGCCTCAAACGACTCGACGATCGATTGAAATATGCTGACACAAGCTTCATTCCGCTGTTTGAAGAGCTTGCCGGTGATGCAAGGATCAAGTCGGCGGGTGACGACAACGCCATCTATCATGAACTGCTGCAGGCCTTTTCGGATCGGCGCTGGGATGGTGAGCTCGATAGCTGGTCGCAACCAATCGAAAACCAGGTCTGGCGTAACGTGACGACGGATCATCGAGGGTGCACGAACAACAAGTGCGGCTACTTCAAGCAGTGCCCTTTTTTCCGGGCGCGCAATAGTCTCGATGGCGCAGACGTCATCGTCGCAAACCACGATCTGGTACTGGCGGATCTTGCACTTGGGGGCGGTGCGGTGTTGCCCGAACCGCAGGACTGTTTTTACATCATCGATGAAGCCCACCATCTGCCTGAGAAGACGCAACAACATTTCTCTGTCTCGACCCGTTTACGCGGAACCACGCTATGGCTCGAAAACATCGCCAATGTGGTCGGCACGATGGCGCAGCGGTTCGGCCGGCCGGAAGTACTCATCGAGCTTGCGACCCGCATAGCCGGTCACAGTGACGAGTTCGGCACGCAACTGGTAAGCCTTGCGGATGTCGTGGCAGAACTGGAGTTCGAAGCCCGCGATGACCGCACAGCGATCCACCGCTTCAGACTCGGCAAAGTGCCGGATGCGATTACCTCTACAGCGGCTGCGAGCCTTTCCTCCTTCAAGGATCTCGCCAGCGACATCGATCGGGCTTATGACCTTCTGCAGTCCGCGTTTACCGGTGAGGTTCAGTGGGAGCGCGGGTTTGAAGCGGAAGACTGGTTGCCGGTGGTGGGTCAATTGAAAACGCGTGCGCTGGCGATTGCGGCATTGCTGGAAGACTATGCGATTGCGGATGCTGAACCGGGCATACGTGCGCGATGGGTTAATCGTCACGACGAAGATGTGGAACTTGTCAGTGCCCCGATCCAACCGGGACACCTGCTGGCCAGCGAGCTCTGGTCGAGCTGTTACGGTGCAATCTGTACGTCCGCGACGTTGACGGCAATGGGACGCTTCGACCGGTTCATTGAGCGTGCGGGTCTAACAGGCATGACGACACTACGGATTCCGAGCCCGTTCGATTTCCCGCGAATTGCCTCGTTGCACGTGCCCGATATGGACTCGGAACCCGGCGACTTCACAGGCCACAGTCAGGAGGTTGCCCAACGCCTGCCGGGGCTGGTGGAAAACGATTGCAGTGCACTCATCCTTTTTACTTCCTGGCGGCAGCTGCACGCCGTGCTTGATCTTCTCGATGAAACACTCACCAGCAAGCTGCAGGTCCAGGGCCAGGGCTCCAAGCAATCGCTGCTCGAGGCGCACCGGAGTGCTATTGATGCGGGGCAGGACAGCTATCTGGTCGGGCTTGCCAGTTTCGCCGAAGGTGTAGATCTACCCGACGACTATTGTCGCCATGTGATCATCGTGAAACTGCCGTTTGCAGTTCCCGACGACCCCCTTGATCAGGCAATGGCCGAGTGGATCGAATCTCAAGGCCGCAACGCTTTCTACGATATCTCAGTACCAGATGCAGCCGTCAAACTCGTGCAGGCCTGCGGACGATTGATTCGTCATGAGAAAGACTGGGGTCGGATCACGCTGCTGGATCGGCGAATTGTGACGAAAAGCTATGGTCGTGCGCTCATCGGTTCGCTCCCACCGTATCGACTGGAGCTGGCCGGGTGAGTGTTGAATTCTTGCGGTGAATTGCTCCGTTCTCAGGAGTTTTTAAAGGCGGCTGCTCCGTCGAGCTGCCGACCGACCTTCGGTTCGGTTTCGAACTTGCCGTTGCTGTACACGAGAATGCGTGCAGTTGTGAGTTTCTTGACTACACCGTCGAGGAATTCCGCCATCTGCTCTTTACTGAGTGACTCGACGATTGCCGCGATCTGCTGGCGTGAATCAAAGCTCGTGACGTCAAGGTTGAGATCGCTCCAGTAGCGACTCGTTCTGTCGCGCAGGTTCTTGTCGCGCTCGGTCAATCGGCTGACCAGTCCTGCTTTCTGCCTGGCGAACGTTTCATCGCTCATGCTTGCAAACGCTTTCAGCTGCGTATCCATAAAGGCAATGGTTGCCGTTTCAAGCTCACCCGGTGATGCCACCGGGGATTGAATGATGAAAGTAAGCCCGCCGCGATCATGTTTCGTCTGGCTGGATAAGCTGACAACGTAGCCGAGTTGCTGCTCGGTTCGCAGGCTGGAGAAGTATTCCTGACTCAGGATCTGTCCTGCCAGCGCGCTTCTCGCACGTTGTTCGTAGGATGATTCCGAGTCCTGGATGTGCAGGGCGATGGATGCGTCGTTGTGATCAACCTCTACAGCCAGCAGCCAGGGATCAGTGATGTCCACGACAGCGGGTTTGACGAGGTTGAACTCTTTGAGTGGTAACGCTTTGGCGAGATCCGCCGCTATGCCGTTGAGTCTTGCCTCATCGATATTGCCGTGGGCGAGCCCGCGAATCGAAAACTCGGACAACTTTGCTTCGCGCCAGTTCGCAAGCTGATTGAGGTCCACCTTGCGCAGATAATCCGCGAGCACGAGAGGCGACCAACTCGTAGACAGGAGAAGATTGTTTAACGCCGCATAGGTCTGGGTATAGGGGCGCTCATTGCGAAAGTTGGTCCATTCCCGCACGAGCTCCGATTGATAGAGCTCAAAGCGCGATGCGTCCAGTTGCATGTTGCGGAATTTGTCGAGAACGGCGCTCAGCAGCTCGGGTTGCTGGTCGGAGTAGCCGGAGACACGAATCTGAAAACCGCTGGAAGTAACGGCGAGCCGATAGCCCAGGCCTGCGAGCAATGCCGGATACGCGTATTCGTTCAACGCATCGCTGACGAGGCGCTGATAGAGCTGCGCCAGGACTATGTCTTCCGGCGTTGTCAGGCCGTTGCGCACGCCCAGATTGAAATAGAGATTTGCCCTGGGCACTCCGAACTCCGCATCCCGATCCAGCCAGAGTTCCAGGCCAGGCCGGGCCACGATCAGCACAGGACCGATGGTGTCGTCCTCGAGCAGACTCAACTTCTCCGGGAGAAATTGGTTTTTATCGGGTAGACGCAGGCTCGCCTGTTGCGGCGCTCCGCTGATTCTGCGTTGCTCGAGCTTATAAGGCACCTTAAACCATGTCTCGAGCTGATCTGTGTGCACATCCGGCCCGACAACCTCCAGCAAGACGTTATCGGGGGTCAGGTAGGTCAGATACGATTCAATCAGCTGCGCATCGAAAGCATCCATGAGGTAAGGCGCAATGAGCACGTCTGCCGGTGGATACAAGGCAAAAGCGGGACTGGTGCGGTAGACAAAACCCGTTGCGCTCGACTGCTCCTGAAACTGAAATCCGAGCTGCGCGACCACGGCTTGTTCTTCATAACGCCACGCTTGCGGCGCCTTACTGCGCAGTAGTTCCAGGTAGCCGAACAACAGCTGGCCGATCTCTTCGATGTGGCCAGCACCAGTTTGGTTGACCTCAATATCTACGCTGAGAAACGCGTTGGCGTCGTCGAGCCGGCTCACCCCCGCAGCCAACGATTCGATCCAGCCTTTGGCTTTGAGTAGCTGGTGCAGGCTGCCATCTCCCTCGTGACCGAGAAGGTTCGTGATGTATTGCGCGGGTTTCTTCTGGTAGTAGGGTTCGGTTGCGGGTATTGGGAAGTTGAACGAAATTCGGCGCTGATCCCGCAGTGACTGGTGCGTCAACACAGCAGGTAATTGTTCTTGTGCGAATGCTCGCCCGGGAGTGGTTGCAGGTCCGATCGCGTGATTTTCTATCGCGCCGAACATCGGTCTGATCCAGTCTTCGAGATCGTCTAGAGATTCGTTGCTGAGTGCGACCAGAATCATCTGATCGGCAGAGTATTCGGTTTCAAAGAATTCGATCAGTGCTTCATCGACCCCGTCGCCGAGGGTAGCGAGACTGCCTATGGTGAATCGCGAGCCTGGATAGTCCGGTCTCATTGCCGCCTTCAGCACCGAAAAACCGCGCCAGTTGTCATCTTTTATCTGGAGCTGATATTCAGAGTCCACGGCATGTTTCTCGCGGTCAACGTACTGTTTCGCCAGCAATGGGCTGATGAAGAACTGGGCGAATCGGTCCATGCCTTCGGCAAATTGATCGACCTGAATATCGAAGAAGTAGTTGGTGTGCTCGGCTGCTGTGTAAGCGTTGGATGAGCCACCGTGGGTAGCGATGAATTGCTGGTAGCCGTCGACCTCGGGGTATTTTTCGGTGCCTATGAACAGCATGTGTTCGAGGAAATGGGCCAGGCCCGGGTACTCCTCCGGCTCATGGTAGCTGCCTCGAAGTACCGAAAGTGAGGCGGCTGCTTTGTCGGTCTTGGCGTCGGCTACGAGCAAGACCCGCAATGCATTATCCAGCACCAGGTAGCGGTATTCACGGTCGTCGTTAGGGCTTTTTCTGACCGTAACATCCGTTTGCTGCCTGTGGGTCACGCAGGAGACGAGGAACAGGCATAAAACGGCGATGGTGAAGCGTTGCAGGATCACTGAGCTGATTACTCTTCGAGACGAGGAAACGCGATTATATAGGGGAACGTCGTAAAAGCTTCAGATAGTAGTCCACGCTGAGATAGCGGCCACCGCCGATCATCATCAACGCGAGCAACATGGCAAGGTAGGTAGCGGCAAATTCAATACCGCTATTGAGCTTGACGATACTGCCACTGCCGTTGAGATACCGGTAGTTGCCGTGTTCCCGCAATATCGATTTGGCCCGGCTCAGGCGCTCAGAGGCCTCGATCGTTCTCTCGTTCACGTTGTAACACTTGATGTAGCGTTCAAAAACGTTGGCTGCTGCGTGTGCCTTGCTTGCAGGGATGCACACTGCGGGCGGATTCGATGGCGCGATTGCCGCCCAGCCGTTGTCCAGATGAACAGAATAGGCGGCGACAAACATCGTCACGGTCAGCGGGATCGCAATGAGCCGCGTCCCAAGCCCGAGCAGCAGCGCTATTCCGCCTAGAAATTCGGTCCAGGATGCCAGGAACCATGAGAGATCCGCAGGCAGGATGTTGAATGGGAACGGAAACGCGTCGAGCTGGCTGCCGAACCAGTTCTCGCCAGTGATCTTCTCCCAGCCTGCGGCGATGAGCACCGGTGCGAGAATCAGGCGCAGGAGAATCGATGCGATGCCGTCGAAGTGCTGTAAAAAGGTGGCGAGCCGGTCGTACCAGATGCCAACGGTATCAATTACTGTAGTCATGGCTGAAATTTTCCCGGGTAACAGAATTAATCGCAGGATTTAGACTCCAGCGGTCACAATGGTTCAAATTCGCTGGGTCTCCGCGAGAATATGGCCCAGTACAGCTAGCAGGATCTTCGAGTCTAATGGAGATGAATCTCACCGACATCTGCAAATCGCTGAACGCCGACAGCGCCGCTGCCGGTGAACTCGCCGCCCTGCTGCCGGCGGCTGCACCTGCGCAATGGCGCGACCTGGCCGCGGCGTTGCAGCTCTGGTCGCGCCAAAGCTCGCCCGCAATTGGGGACAGGCAGCAAATCAAGCACGGCGCAATTGGGGACAGGCAGCAAATCAAGCACGGCGCCACTGGTGCCGGGCAAGCCGATCGAACCGGGCGCGTGTTGGGGATCTGCGGTGGCCAGGGAGCCGGAAAGAGCACGCTGGCGGCATGTATCGTAGCCGCCGCAGAGCGGCTGGGGCAGCGTGCAGTGAGTCTTTCGCTCGATGATTTCTATCTGACTTCAGCCCAGCGTAGCGATCTCGCACGGCAGGTACATCCATTGCTGATGACGCGCGGCGTCCCGGGTACTCATGATGTAGCGCTCTGCATTCGAACGATCGAGGATCTCCTTGTGGCGGGCCACCACCAGATTCCTCGATTCGATAAGGGCCGGGATGATCGTCAACCGCGTGATACGTGGGATGCTGTTGCCGGCCCCGTGGACCTGGTTGTACTCGAAGGCTGGTGTGTCGGGGTTCCTCCGCAACCACTCGATGCGCTCAGCGAAGCCTGTAATGAGCTGGAGTCAGCGGACGACCCGCAGGGCGTATGGCGAGGCTATGTCAATGGCTGCCTGGGTAGTGATTATCAGGCATTGTGGGACTTGATTGACGATCTGGTATTCCTGGCTGTGCCGGACATGGAGGCAGTAGTGCGATGGCGCGGAGACCAGGAATTGGAACGGCTCCCGGAGCAGCGTATGGCGCGCGCGCAGATTGCCGAATTTGTCGCGCACTACGAACGTCTGACTCGCTGGATGCTCGCCGAGATGCCTGCAATCGCCCATTTGACGGGGCTTCTCGACGATTCTCATAACCTGATCGAGCTCACACAACGACGCTGATTATTCAGACTTCGTTCAGTCTGCAAGCGCTAAATTGGGCGCATTCAATGACGGATTGCCGGAGTATTCCAATGACACTCGCCAAATTTGCAGCGCCGATTCTGCTCTTGCCTTCGCTCGCTCTCGCCGGTACCAGTTATGACCGAGCGAAAGTGGTTGATGTCGAACCTCTTTATGAGAGCGTGCACTACACGGTGCCGACCGAGCAATGCCATCTGGAACGGGTGCCAGTGTATGAACACAACCGTGTCGGACGATCGTACACAGGGCCAATTCTCGGAGCAATTATTGGCGGGGCAATCGGCAACGCGGTCGGTCATGAGAAACATAACAAGCAGGTGGGTACAGCGGTCGGTGCGATTCTCGGCGGCTCGATTGGCCGCGATATCGCACGCCGCCACCGCTCTGAAGTCGGCCCGGCCAGCTACCGCAGTGAGGAAGTATGCCGCGTGGTCAACGAACCGCGTGAGGAACTCGAACTCACCGGCTACAGGGTAACCTATCAATATGCCGGTGAAACTCACACCACCAAAATGGAAAGAGATCCCGGCAAGTATTTGCGGGTTCGCGTCCGGGTTTCGCCCGCGTAGCTGGCGCAAACCACCCGCGTAGAAGGTACTTCGCGACATTACCATTGTGATCCCGGACAGGTTATGACACTCGGATTTGGGAGTACAATGCACGCAGTAACGCTAGAGGAACACGTAGCATGAGAGCGCCCAGGTGTAGCATCTGGCTCCTGCGTTTGATGCTTGTACTCCCACTGACTTTCCCTGCGAGTGCACTGGCAGAACAACAGGCTCAGCCAAGCTACTACACAAAACCACCAGGGGTATCGCTGGAGCAGGCCGCCGACATGGTCCGCCGGCAGACGGGTGGCCGAGTCTTATCGGCTACGCCCGTAAACAACAGCGGACGCCGGGGCTACAACGTTCGGGTTCTGCTCGACGGTAAGCGCGTCAAACAATACTACGTGGACGCAGACGGGCGGATGTCTGCCCGCTAAAAGGGCAGTGGGTCTGCCCGCTAAAAGGGCAGTGGGTCTGCCCGCTAAAAGGGCAGTGGGTCTGCCCGCTGAAGTTCTAAATCCGCCCGCCAGGGTCCAGCCCGCTTAAAAGCGTTCAAACATTAAGGTTAGGTATGCGAATACTGATCGTAGAAGACGAACCCAATCTGCTTGCACAGTTGCAGCAGCGACTCAAGGAGGCAGGTTATGTTGTCGATATCGCCGCCGACGGTGAGGAGGGTCTCTATTACGGTCGTGAGTATGATTACGATGCTGCGATCATCGACCTGGGCCTGCCGAAGCTCGACGGTATGGATCTCATCGGCGAGTTGCGCAAGCTCAATCGTGATTTCCCGGTGCTGGTATTGACGGCACGCAGCCATTGGCAGGACAAAGTTGAAGGTCTCGAAGCTGGTGCTGACGACTACCTGACGAAACCCTTTCAGACTGAAGAGCTTCTCGCGCGGCTCAATGCGCTTCTGCGCCGGGCCGCAGGCTATGCGTCGCCGGTTATAGAAGAGGGCGGCCTCAAGCTAGATACGGCGAAGAAGGAAGTTCGGCTCAACGATGACCTCATCGAACTGACGGCGTATGAGTACAAAGTGCTCGAATACCTCATGTTGAACCCGAGCCGCGTGGTCTCCAAGACGGAACTTACCGACCATCTCTATGAACAGGATTTCGATCGTGACAGCAACGTGATCGAAGTCTTTGTTGGGCGCCTGCGTAAGAAACTCGATCCGGTTAATCCCATTCGCACGGTCCGGGGCCAAGGCTACCGTTTCAGCATGGAAGCCACTGCTTGAAAGCAGGAATTCAGACCCGGCTTCTGATACTTACCACTGTCGTGCTCGGTACCTTCCTGTCTCTGGCCGGAGTGGTTCTGGACCGGTCATTCCGCGCAAGCGTTCTCGCCGGTGCAGAGGAACAGCTGCGCCTCGTTATTTACTCGTTGATGGGTGCGGTGGAGGATGCCAGTGGGCAATTGCAGTTTGCCGGAGAGTTACCCGAGCCACGCCTGCATCAACCCGAAAGCGGACTGTATGCTGTGGTACACAATGCCGACCGAAGTGAGTTGTGGCGCTCGCCTTCGGTCGTTACAACAGGCGTTCGATTCCCTGAAGACGGGACGTTGAATCCGGGCGAGTTTCGCTTTACCACGGTTGATGATGCTCCGGCGATGCGTTTTTTTCTGAGCTACGCGGTCATCTGGGAGGTCTCGAATGATTCCGTGCTGACTTTCACCGTCGCCACCGATCAACAACCATTCCGCAGTGCGATCGCCGGTTTCAGGCGCAACCTCTACTTCGGTCTCGGTGCTGTCACGGTACTGTTCGTGATGGCACAATTTTTGGCCGTCCGCTGGGGTTTACGGCCGCTACGAACAATGGCCGAGGAAGTCGGTGAGTTGGAAGAAGGTCGACGCGACAGCTTGTCATCAGCCTATCCATTGGAACTGCAGGGGCTGGCTGAGAATCTGGATCGTTTTATCGCCCATGAGCAGCGCAGCCGAACTCGTTATCGCAAAGCCATGGAAGATCTTGCACACAGTCTGAAAACTCCGCTGGCGGTCATTCGCAATGCGTTGAGCGATGCTGGCAGCAATCAAGGTGACCTGCTCGGAGAGCAACTCGACCGCATGGAGAGTACGGTTACCCACCAACTGTCACGCGCATCGGTCACTGGTCCGGTCGTTGTTGGCAGAGAAGTGAATCTGCACTCTCTGGTCGAGCGTCTGCTGCGGGCACTGAACGCGGCATACATCGAGCGTGGCATAGAGGTGGAACAGCTGCTGCCGCAGGATTTGAGCGTGCGTGGTGATGAACGGGATATCATGGAGATGCTGGGAAACCTGTTGGAGAACGCGTTCAAATACACGACCCACCGAATTGCGATTCGTGGCGAGCGGGCGGCAGACGCCATAGTCATCATTGAAGACGACGGGCCGGGCATCGCTGAACAACTGCGCCGTGAGGTGTTAAACCGTGGGACGCGCGCAGATCGACTGCGTCCGGGTCAAGGAATCGGGCTGGCAATGGTCCAGGAGCTTCTCGAGGCTTATGAAGGTGAGCTGGAGATTGCCGAGAGCCGCTGGGGTGGGGCTCTGATCAAGCTGACGTTGCCGTAACCTGCCGTCTTGTCAGGAAACCCCGAGCGTCCTGATTGCCAGGAAGAAGCGCTTACGCAGCGCATCGATCGTAGGATCTTTAGGCCCGGTGCCGCACCACTGTTCAAGCAACGCCCGGGCATCCCGCGATGCGACTGCCCCGCCTTTCGCTGAGTTGAAGGCATCCACCTGAATAGCCAGACGCAAGTTTTTGTCTGCCTGTGTCGATTCGAGTCCGGCAGCTAATTCCGCCTCGACGGTCAATCGTGTCAACTCCTGGGCAGGCACCTCAGCATCGACGGCGTCCCAGCGGGTGGCAAAGAGAGCATCCGGAGGCTCGAAGTTGACCGTGCCGCCAGCGCGGTGGTCGGCTTCCTGTTGCGAGATGCTTTGGTCAAATTGTTCTATCGAGTCGATCCACTGCGTAACTTTCTCGGCGTCGTGCGTTTGCAACCGCTTCTGATAGGCTGCTTCAAATTCCGAAAATTGTTGTTCGAGCTTACTTTGCGGGTGCGGGGCAAGCTTATCGAGTGCTTTGAAGCGGTGACGATACTGGCGCAGGGAATCGCGGGAAGGTTCTGCTTCGTTTGCTGCGGCAGCCGTCATCTCTGCAAGACATTCGTTCGCCGCTTGTTGAGCGGCTTTAAGTGAATCATCCGCTGCCTTCTTCTGATCCTCGCGATCGGTGAACACCGCATCGCAGGCGCTACGAAATTCCCGCCAGAGTTCCTGATCGGGTCGACGTGGCGTGATCCCGATTTTCCGCCAACGCGGTTGCAGCGCTTTTGCGCCATTCACCCGTTCCTCGATTGGCGCGGTGCTACCCACGAGAGCATGTGCCTCTTCGACGATCGCCTTTTTGAGAGACAAATTCTGTTCCCATGCCGAACTGACCCGGTCATGCAGCTGCCCCTGGAGCATTTCAAACTTCGATTCCAACTCTTTTCCGGGTGTACGGTCGACCGGGTGGAACCTGCGCCACTCGGTTCTGGCGGTACGCAGAATCTGCTCAGCAGCCTTCATGTCGGCCGATTGCCAATCAGTCGAATCCAGGTAATTGCTCAGCTGAGTACAGATTTCTCCGCGTGAACGAAGATTGCTTTCGCGCAGCGCCGCCTGAGCGGCAAAGTGTTTTCGACAGGGTTCAAATGCTTCTTCAGCCAGACGGTTGAATTTGTCCGCCAGCCGCCTGTCTTTTGCCTGGCTGATGGTGCCGAGGCCATTCCATTCCAGGCGCAATTCTTTGATGCGGTGTGCCTGGTCCGAAGGCGCAAGCGGCTCAGCCACCAGTTCTGCCAGAGCGACGCACAACGATTCTCGTTTAGGTGTAGTGGCGAATGTTCGCCAGTCCCGCAGTTCCGCCAACTGTTTCGCTTGGAGATTGACGCGTGTGTTGAGTTTTGCGGTCATCTCGTGTGGTAGTCGTCGCAGCTGCTGGCGGATTTGATTAAGCAGGGACTGGGCGGATTCCGAAGCGCCGTTTTCGATCGTGCTGGCGAGTTGACTGACGTCGGATTCGACTGTCTGCAACATCGTTCTGGCCTGCGCTTCAAGGTTGCTCAGCGCTGATTCAAGGATGCCGATATCGGCTACCAGGCGTTGATACTCTACTGTCGGGGTTTTCCACTCAGGCCAACTGATCTGTTTGACAGCTTGTTTCGCGCGTTGGATTGCCTTTTTCTTATTTGCAGTTTTTCGCCAGAGTTGCTCCGCGTCGGCGTGTTCCTCCGGCAGATTATCTGGCAACGAGGCGGTGTCGAGGTCAGGTAGCTGAACTGATTGCAACCGCTCACTGGCGTCGAGAAGTTCGCGGAACTTATGGGATACGCGTTCGAATACTACGTGTTGCGCACCTTCCGGAGGACGGCGATCAGCAGCGGCAAGCCATTCATCTGTCAGCTGCTGGCGGATCGTGCGTAAGCTGTCGAAATCAACAGCCGCGGTCAGGTTCTCTTCCAGTTTTGCAAATCCCTCCACGAGTAGCTCGAATGGATCATCCTCAGCAGCAGCGCCTGCGGGCGGAGTTGGAGTTTCAACCGCTTGGCTGAGTGCTGGCGTTATGGATCGGAACTTTTCGAATCGAGCCTGTAGAGACGCGATCTCACTCACGCCTTCCGCGTGACGCTGCAGTGACTGATGGCATTCGCCAAGCTGTTGCAGCAGGCCGGATGCTTCGTTTCTGAGTGTCTCGAATTTCGGCCAGTAACCGACCCTCTCGCTGTCCGATTCCGTATGCTTAGCCAGCAATTGCAGCAGTTCGCCGAGCCGAGTCACCGATTGCTCGCCTGCCCCCTTAAGCTGCCTGATTGTCTCGAGACGTTCCCGGGCCAGGCGATTGAGCGTCTTATCCTTGTCCCGCGATTTTTTTTCCAGTTCGCTGAGTACACCCAGGGTGTTGAAGGCCGGGTGTTGCAGAATCTGCTCGCGGACTTCACCGCGCCGGGTCAGCGCCAGTTCGGTCAGTAGAGTTGGATCTGTCACCTGCCGCAGGATCTGCCCGATCTCAGCAGGCTGAGCTTGCTGCACGCGGGCCTGGATGACGGCGGGGTGAGATGCGAATTCACCGTCGGTTGCGCTCGGCACCAGGTGAACGATGCGTTCGGCGCTTGCCTCACACAAGCTTGCCTCGGCCAGTAACTCAGCCAGAACCTCTGGGCTATTCAGCTTTGCTATTGCCGCTCGGCGGACGTCTTCGTCGTCATCAGTTCTGGCTGCATTGCAGAGGATCTGCTGTGCGGGAGCGGAATCAGCATCATCAAGCGACGCCAGCGCCTTCAGCCGAACGGCTGGGTCGGCATGATCGATACGGTTTTTGCCCTTCCACAATCGAGAAAACATGCCCGGTGAAACCACTTAGAGTCCGTTGTGGGTTCCATCACACAGCGGTGCACCAGCAGTTTGTTTGCAACCGCAGAAATACAGCGTTTTGTCTTCCTCTGCCTTGTACGGACAGGGCGTGAACTCTGAGCCCTGATGTGAGCCATCACAAAATGGCTGGTTAGCGCTTTTGCCACAGGCGCACCAGAAATACTTCTCGCCTGCCTGGACATCGATGGGATAGGGCGCTTTTTGTGCAATCTGTGGGAGTGAGGGTTGTGAATCTGTTGGATCCGTCATCTTACTTTTCCTTCCGCGTAGCCCGAATGAGCTGATAATTACCCCAACGACTGCCTGCGACCGACCCGCTAGTTCTTGTCCAGAAACTACCTAAGAGAAATGCCGTTGCTCCCACCATGGGTAGAAACCGGGTAGATCGGTGGATATTTTCCCCGGAAATCGGGCGTCGCGTTTTTCGAGGAACGCATCCACCCCCTCTTTGGAGTCTGCCGAGCGCCCGGTGAAATATACACCCCGCGAATCAATCTTGTGCGCTTCAATCGGGTAATCAGCGCCCAACATGCGCCACATCATCTGGCGGATGAGGG
>CBDUDJ010000010.1:0-14355 GCA_965365885.1 uncultured Gammaproteobacteria bacterium | reverse complement strand
TTCAACTACTCGATTCAACTACTCGATTCAACTACTCGATTCGAATCTTCAATCGGAAATTCCGGATTGGAATTTCACTTTGGGTTTCCAACTAATTTGGTCCCTAAATCAGTTTTCTAATATGAGACGAACCTCACACCGCAAAAATCGTAGCGAATGATATGCAAATACAACAAAAATAAACACTATTCATTTCTCAACTTTGAAAGAATTTCTTTTTGTATTTCTGCGACTTTTCCAAGACCGTCGACTGTCGTGTAACGTAATTTGTCGTCGTCAGCTTTTTCCGAATAGAAACCGATCAACGGTTCTGTTTGTTCGCGGTAAACGAAAAGTCTTTCGCGAACAGTTTCCTCTTTGTCATCATCGCGTTGGACGAGTGCTTCACCGGTATCATCATCAACGTCTGGTGACTGAGGTGGATTAAACTCTACGTGATACGTACGACCCGAACCCGGGTGCACTCTTCGGCCACTCACGCGGACCACGATCTCTTCATCGGGTACCGTAATCTCCAGCACCACATCGATTGCAACACCCGCGGCATCGAGTGCCTGGGCTTGCGGGATGGTGCGCGGAAACCCATCAAACAGAAAACCATTGCGACAATCATCGAGTGAGATCCGCTCTTTTACGAGATCTATGATGATTTCATCAGATACCAGCGCTCCGGAATCCATGACGGCTTTGACACGGTTACCAAGCTCGGATCCGGCGCTCACAGCCGCGCGAAGCATGTCACCGGTTGAGATTTGCGGTATTGCGAACTCACTGCAGACGAATTGCGCCTGCGTACCCTTACCTGCCCCGGGCGGACCTAAAACAATGACCCTCAATGTAGTGCTCCTGTTGCTGACCGCACTGCTGCGATGTTGTGTTTCGGGTTGCTGTCAGGCTGCGATGTTGGCCGTTCGTATGTGCCTGTACTTACGCATAGCTTTGCGTCTCAGCGTCTGATCGATTTGTTGTTTGCGACTCGACGAACGTCTTTGATCAGCGGTATTTGCTGAAGGCCGTCAATCATGCAAGCCAGCTCATGGATGCTGGCCAGATGAACACCCAGAATAATCGATGCCTCCATTGTCTCGGGTTCTACCGTACCGATGTTGGATGATAGTTGAACATCGTGCTTGTTCAGAAACGTCGTGATGTCCAGCAACAATCCGGAGCGATCCGGCGCGCGGACGTTAATGTCGTATAAAACCGAGGCGGTAGCAGTCTGTGCCGGCAACAGGCTCAGCTGCGGTTGCAACGCCCCTGCGGCACAAAGGCCATCCAGAATGTCGAGGATCTGACATTCACCAGCCCCAAGGGCTAAGTACATATCTTCTACGCCAGTAAAACCAAATTGGTTGGCTACGAGCTCAACTTCGCTACTCTGCGGGATTCCAAGGTTGATTCGCCGCAGCATTTCTTGCAACCTTTCACGACCGATTCGCCGATTGATCTGCGCACCCTGTGCGTGAAACCACTCCTCGATTTTCTCCCGGGCGCGGCCGGTTTTTACAAACCCCAGATGGTTATCGAGCCACGTCCGTTGCGGCTCTGCGTTGTCACCAGTGAGGATTTCCACCCGCTGACCCGTCTGCAACGGCATGTTCAGCGCCACTCTTGCTCCATCCACACGAGCGCCAACGCACCGATGGCCTACTTCCGTGTGCACCCGGTAGGCGAAATCGACTGGTGTCGCGTCGTTGCTGAGATCCAACACATGCCCTTGCGGTGTGTAGACGAATATACGTTCCTGACGCAGGTGGCGAAGTTCTTCGCGAAACGGATCGGCATTCATGAGTTGCCGTGTCTCTTCCTGCCATTCAACCACCTGACGCAACCAGTTCATTTTCTCCGTGTAAGGCCGATCCTCCTCTCGGTTGCCGGCTCTCGTGTCCTTGTAGGCCCAGTGAGCGCAAACACCCAACTCCGACTCCTCATGCATCTCAGGTGTACGGATTTGTACTTCCAGTGTCTTACCATCCTCGCCCATGACAGCCGTATGAATTGAGCGATAACCATTTTCCTTCGGTAATGCAATGTAGTCGTCAAATTCACTGGGAATGTGCTGCCACTCGGTATGGATTATGCCGAGTGCTGCATAACAGCTTGCGGTGTCTGCAACGAGTATTCGAACTGCTCGCACATCGTAGATTTCTGTCAGGCCTATGTTCTTGGCACGCATTTTTCGCCAGATGCTGAAGATGTGCTTCGCCCGACCTGTAACCGTTACCTGGATACCGTTGTCCAGCAGGCGTCGTTCGACACTATCGGCAATACTGACGACTTGCGATTCGCGCTCCGCACGGCGACCGTCGAGTTGCCCGGCGATAGTTTTGTAAATGTCCGGTGCAAGATAACGCAGAGCCAGGTCTTCCAACTCCCACTTCAGTCGCCAGATTCCAAGTCTATTGGCGAGCGGTACGAAAACAAGATGCACTTCCTGCGCAATTCGTCGTTGTCGCTCCTCGGAACTGTTTTTCGCCGAACGTAATGCCAACACACGCTCGGCCAGTTTCAGCACCGCCACCCGCGCATCATCTATCATGGAGACCAGCATGCGGCGCACATTTTCGACCTGATCTCTCGCCTCACTGGTTTGCATTGCGGTATTTGTCATCTCGAGCAGGCTCGTGTCCGCCATGCGAACAACGGCTCCCACAAGATCAGCGCTCTCCTGGCCAATCTCACGTGCAAGCTCTGAGAGTGCGACTTGACCGGTTCTTACCGGCCGATAGACCAAGGCGGCAGTCACTGACGGTGTATCCAGATTCAACGAAGCCACCAGATTTGCCAGTTCCATCCCCATTTCCAGATACTCTTCGCTACGTGCCGGTAGCGCGCGCACGAACAACAACGAGCGCTCGATGCACGCAGGATCGAGATCGGGGGAGCTTGCACAGATCTGCGTCTGCCATTTTTCAATGTCGATCTCACCCTCGGTGGATCGAACGATCGCATTTTGTACTTTTACCATGAATCTGCCCGACTGGTAGCCTGTTGCGAAACCAGCAGCGTGTTTTTCAGCACGCTGCTATTTCTGTTCACTGGCTCGAACAAATAAACCAAGCGTTTCGACGTGTGCGGTGTGCGGAAACATATCGTAGATACCTACCTGCTGCAGCGCATAGCCGTGTTGTTTGAATGTCGCCGCGTCTGTTGCGAAGGAATTCGGATCACAGCTGACATACACCGCCCGTTCCGGACGACTGGCAGCCAACCAGGGTCCGAGATTCTCTCCCGCACCCGATCGTGGCGGATCCAACAGCAGGTAACGAGCCTCCCCCAACGATTGACAGGCCGGATCATACAGATCTAATTTCAGAAACTCACATCGGCTATCCAGGCCATTCAGACGCGCATTCATCTCAGCACGCTCCACGGCGCCTGCGGAAGCTTCCAGCCCCCGAACGTTAGCGCCTGCAATCGCCAGCGGTAGAGAGAAATTACCAATCCCGCAGAAAAGATCAACCACGACCTCGCCGGGCTCAACCGCCAGCGCCAGCAAAGCCGACTGCACGAGCGATCGATTCATCGCAAGATTAACCTGGGTGAAATCCCACGGCAGAAAGCGAAAGTAGAGACCATAGTCCGGGTTCGCATAGCCAAGAAAAGGTGAATCGGTGAGGCGATTCATGGGTTGTATGCTGTCGTAGCCGCCGGGCTGAGAAAAGAGGCTGACATCATGACGCTCCGCAAACTCGACCAGGCTCGCTCTGTCCTCCATCGTGAAGTCCGCCAGATGACGTACGAGCAACGCCCGTGTCGTGTCACCAGCGGCGACCTCGATTTGTGGAATCTGTGCAGGGATCGAAATCCGGGTCAGTACATCCTTTAAATCCGGCAGTAGATCGGAAAACGCTGGAATGAGTGTGCGGCAGTCGTCCATCCTCCCCACACGGTTGCTGAAACTTTCGCGGAAACCAACCAGTACCCTGTCTGCTACCAACCGCACACCGAAACGCGCTTTTGTCCGATAGTGCAGACGTGGACCAAGCCTGGGAGCGCTCCAGGATAGGGGCACAACGCCACTTTCAGTCAGCGCGTGCTCAAGTCGCCTCTGTTTGAGCAGAATCTGCTCAGCGTAATTCAGATGCTGCATAGCACAGCCACCGCAACGTGGAAAATTCGAACATGGCGGCACGACCCGTGCAGGGGAATGAGAACTCAACACAGTCTGGGCTTCGGCAAGCCACAAACCTCGCCGACGTTTGAGTACTTTCGCTTCGACTCGCTCACCGGGTAGCGCATTCTTCACGCGAATTTTCCGCTCGAGCGTAACGCCGTTGGCCGGGCTGTCCGAAGTATCAGCAACTCCAAACCCATCGCTGCCGAGTTCGGCAACCTCCACAGTTATCTCCCGTGGCAGCTTCCTGGCCACGTCAGTGACGACCACCCAGTAGAAGGCGACGACTCATGAGGGGCGTTGGACCAAGATGTGCTGCCAGCGCCTGACGAAATATCCGCTTCGCTGCCCGCTTTACAGACTTCTCTGAGAAAGACTCTGCATGAATCGCAAGGAGGGTTGATCCGGCGTAAGGTCCGTGCGAAGACTGCTGGAAGCCCACCGCCGGATCCATGGTGTAGAGTTGTTCAGGATCCACCGCTTGACCTGTTACCGAGTCTTTCGAAAAATCGAGTCCATAACCCAGCTCTTCGAGCAGGAGCTTTTCAAAACTGCGCAAGATGAGTTCCAATTCCAGACTCGACTCTGCCAGGCTATCAATGGCCCACACAACCGCAGCATAGAGTCGCGGAAAACTCTCCCTTTCGCCCACCAGACGAGTCACGAGTTCCGTCACGTAGAAACCAGCCGTGAGTCGATCGCCATTCAGCCAGATCTGCTTCGAGGCTTCGAAACCAGTCAGTGTCACCAGCGATGACTTTCCAACCCAACTTACCTGGAGGTTAGCAAACGGTTGTAGAATCCGGCCACGACGATTGCCTCTGATTCCCTTGGCGACCGCGCCAACCTTGCCGTATTCAGGACAGAACAGGGATACGATCAAGCTGTTTTCGCGATAAGGTCGGGTGTGTAAAACAACACACGGCTCGTCGACAACCCTAGTCATAACCCAGACGTTTGAGAGCCGCGACACTATTTGTCCAGCCAGGCTTCACTTTGACCCACAGTCGCAACATGACTTTGCGATCGAGCAATCTCTCAATATCTTCGCGCGCTTCCTGGCCGATCATCTTGAGCTTTTCTCCTTGCTTGCCGATGACGATACGCTTCTGACCGGCGCGTTCTACATAGATGTCAGCTGCGATTTCAACCAGATCGTCGGACTCGTGGTATGCCTCGATCAGGACAGCCACGCGGTGAGGAATTTCATCTCCCAGTCGACGCATCAGCTTCTCACGGACGATTTCCGCAACGAGAATCCTTTCGGGTTGATCTGTGACCTGATCGGGCGGAAACAGATGCTGTTTCTCGGGCAGCCGTTGGAATACTTCCTCTCGCAGCGCTGCCACTCCCTCTCCCTTCAATGCGCTGACCGGTATGATGGCATCGAACACGTCGAACGCCTGCAGTCTGTCGATTTCCGGCAGTAACTCTTCTTTTCGCTTGAGTAGATCAATTTTATTGAGTATGGCGATACAGGGCCGTTCAGCTTTCTTGACATGCCGCAACACGAGTTCATCTTCGGCGGTCCATCGCGCTGACTCGATAATCATCACTATCAGATCCACATCGGCGAGAATTGCTGTCGCCGAGCGCACCATGTAACGATTCATTTCTCGGTCGGAATGATCGTGGATGCCCGGCGTGTCCACATAGATCGCCTGCCTGTCACCCTGCGTATCCACCCCAAGCATGATTCGCCGGGTGGTCTGTGGCTTGCGCGAAGTGATCGCCAGCTTCTGCCCCAGCAGATGATTGAGCAGAGTCGATTTCCCGACGTTCGGACGTCCCACGAGCGCTACATAGCCGCAACGTGTGCCAATCGATTGTCCGTCCCCGTTAGACATTTCTTGTTCTACCACACTTGTTTAAGAAGACATTCCCTGGAAGCACTTCTTTAACCGGCACCTTCCCCCATACACTCGATCATGACCGCAGCAGCCAACTTTTCGGCCCCACGGCGGCTGCCTCCCTTACTCGTGGTCACGAGTTGCAGCTCCTCGAGACGGCATTCTACCGTGAAGGTTCGCTGATGATCCGAACCTTCACTCGCGACAACCTGGTAAACCGGCAGCGCCAGATGCCTGCTCTGCAGTTCTTCCTGCAGTAGGGTCTTCGGATCCTTGATCGCATCGATGTCGAGAAGCTTGATGCGGGGTTCGAATACCTCGCGAACCAGTTCTCTCGCGGCTTCTATGCCACCATCCACACACACCGCACCAATGACCGCTTCAACGGTATTTGCAAGTATGGATGCACGCCCGCGACCACCACTTTTGCGTTCGCCAACGCCAAGTTGGAGAAATTCACCAAGCTCGAGAGATGCACCGATCACAGAGAGCGTCTCACCGCGCACGAGTTCGGCACGCATCAACGTCAGCATGTCTTCGTTCAGGTGTGGTCGGCTTTCATAAAGAATCTGGGTGATGATGTAGCCCAACACGGCGTCACCGAGAAATTCGAGACGCTCGTTGTGTTCTTTGGCAAAGCTCTTGTGGGTCAGCGCTTGTTTGAGAAGCAAGCGGTCTCGGAATTCATAGTTAAGAATTCTTTCCAGGCGGGAAAACGATTCAGTCTTACTGATACTCGTACCGTCCATCGAATGACACAACGATGTCTATATTGTACAAAATCGATTCCCGCCTTTCGTATTTGACTACGAGATAGGTCTCGGATTTACTGCGCTCAACTTTCATGATCTCGCGGAGATTGTAGTCCCGCAAATTGTTCACACGAAAGCGTTTTCCAAGGCTTTCGCGAATGCCCGACGGTGTCATCTGATGGACATCTTCCTTCTTCAGATCATCGAAAAGAGTATCCATCGTCTGCCAGTCGATGTAGTGCGGACCGAGCCGCAAAGACAACGTTACAAAGGCCGCAATGCCCGCAAGCAGGCCGACAATACCGAGAAACGTGACACCACGCTCCCGCCTTGCAAATCCTTTCCGGGATGGAACAGTCATGCTCAACCTCTGCGTCAGTCAATCCATTGATTTCGCGCAAACGTCGGCCAGTGCAGCCCCGGGTCCTTGTGTACCCAGATTGCGATGGCCTTGCCAACGATGTTGCTCGCCTGGGCAAAGCCCCATGACCGACTGTCTTCGCTCTTTCCCCTATTGTCTCCCATCATGAAGTAAGAATCCGGAGGCACTTGCCATTCCCTGGGCTGCTCTGTGAAGGAGTACCGGTAAGTTGAGTGAGGTCCATCACCAAAATCCTCAAAATACTGCCGGATCGGGATAAACCCGCTCGCGTAGGGTAGACGTTCTTCGAACTGCTCCACGAACTCATAGGCGGCGCGTTTACCGTTTATGAACAAGGCTTTATTCTCATAGCGGATGATATCGCCCGGAATCCCGATGACACGCTTGATGAAGTACCGCGAATCATGCGGCGGGATGAATACCATAACGTCGCCGCGTTGCGGTTCGCCGATATCGATGATTTTGGTTCCTATCACTGGCAACCGAATCCCGTAGGCATACTTGTTCACCAATACGAAGTCACCGACCATGAGTGTTGGCACCATCGACTCAGATGGAATCTGATACGGTTCACCCAGAAAGCTGCGCAACAGCAGAACAAGCAACAGCACTGGAAAGAAGGAACGAGCATATTCCACTAGAATCGGTTCGCGTAAAACCTGCTCTACATCACTCTTGGCAGTGCCACCATCCGTCAGAGCAGAAGCAGCTGCCTGACGCTTTGGCCTGAGCAGCACCGCATCCGCAAGCCATATCCCTCCGGAAATCAGAACAGCCCAGGACAACACGAGCGGCATATCGATATCCATCAGCGTTCGACCTTCAAAGCTGCAAGAAAGGCCTCTTGCGGAATTTCGACACTGCCGATCTGTTTCATGCGTTTTTTTCCAGCTTTTTGCTTTTCGAGGAGCTTTTTTTTCCGCGTAATGTCGCCACCGTAACATTTCGCGGTGACATTTTTTCGCAATGCCTTGACAGTCTGCCGCGCAACAATCTGACCTCCAATAGCGGCCTGAATAGCAACATCGAACATCTGCCGGGGAATCAATTCCTTCATTTTCTCGACAAGTTGCCGACCGCGCGATTGAGCGTGGTCCCGATGAATGATCATCGCAAGCGCATCTACCCGCTCGCCGTTGATCAGAATATCGAGCTTAACCAGACTCGAGGCTTCAAATCGAGTGAAGCTATAGTCCAGAGAAGCGAAGCCGCGACTGACGGACTTCAATCGATCGAAGAAATCCATCACGACTTCACTGAGCGGCAATTCCCATGTCATCGCTACCTGACCGGCAGAAAAATTCATGTTTTTTTGCACACCTCTGCGTTCGAGACACAGGTTCATCACATTACCGACGTATTCCTGCGGCAGAAGTATGTTCACCTCAGCAATGGGTTCGCGCATTTCTGAGAAGTTCGCAGGCAGACGAGACGGATTGTCGATCAGCTCCACACCACCATCGGCGTCGACAATTTCGTAGACCACAGTGGGGGCAGACGTAATCAAATCGAGGTTGTATTCCCGCTCGAGACGTTCCTGAACGATCTCCATATGCAGCATGCCCAGGAAGCCACAGCGAAACCCGAATCCCAGCGCCTCGGAGGACTCAGGCTCGTAAAAAAGCGAAGCATCATTGAGCCTCAGTTTCTGCAAAGCCTCGCGAAAAGATTCGAAATCTTCCGAATTTACCGGAAAGAGGCCCGCATAAACCTGAGGTTTGATCCGGGCGAATCCAGGCAGCGCGGCTACGTCCTGATCGCTGGCGGCAACGATAGTGTCACCCACCGGAGCACCGCGTATGTCTTTTATTCCTGCCACGACATAGCCAACTTCACCGGCAAGAAGCGCATCCTTGGAGTTCCGTTTCGGGGTAAAGCATCCCACATCATCAACAACGTGCGTCTTACCGACCGATTTCAGGACAATTTTGTCACCGCAACCGATCCGACCCTGCATGACACGAACGAGGGAGACGATACCGAGATAGTTATCGAACCAGGAATCGATGATAAGTGCCTGCAGGGGAGCCTCCCGCCGCCCCTCGGGAGGTGGAATCCGTGCAACGAGCAGTTCGAGCAGTTCGGGTATCCCTTCCCCGGTCTTCGCACTGACACAAAGTACACCTGAGGTGTCGATGCCGATTATGTCTTCTATTTCAGCCGAGACCTGTTCCGGCTCTGCCTGAGGCAGGTCGATTTTGTTGAGTACCGGCAGCACTTCGAGACCCTGTTCAATGGCGGTATAACAGTTGGCCACGGATTGTGCTTCCACACCCTGTGCTGCATCAACCACGAGCAAGGCCCCTTCGCAGGCCGCCAGTGAACGTGATACTTCGTAGCTGAAGTCCACGTGACCGGGCGTATCGATGAAATTCAGCTGGTAGGTCTGGCCGTCGGCAGCGGTGTAGTCAAGCGTCACGCTCTGGGCCTTGATAGTTATGCCCCGTTCGCGCTCGAGATCCATGGAATCGAGCACCTGTGCGGCCATCTCGCGTTCAGCCAGACCGCCACAAAGCTGAATCAAACGGTCTGCCAGCGTCGACTTGCCATGATCGATGTGAGCGATGATGGAGAAATTGCGAATGCTTTCTATGCCGGACACTACGCTGCAGTCGAATCACGCGTTTTAAAGGCGCGCGAGTGTAGCTTATCCCTTGATTTCAGGCGAATTTTTGTTATTCCGGAACTCGCAGTGCCAGAAAAATAGGTGCCTGTCCCCGAATGACCAGCACGGCGACCGATCGCCCCGATGCCAACTCGTCGACAATCTTTGCGAAGTCGTCGAGATCGCGGACTTCACGATTGTTCAGTTTGGTAATGACGTCACCAGGCCGCACGCCACCTTCCGCCGCAACTCCAGTAGCCTCAACGACCCGCACACCCCCATCGATGCCGAGCCTGTCAGCAGCTCCATCGGTTACGTTCTCCAGCGTCAGTCCGAGGCGTGAAGAGGCTTCATCTGCGTCAGCCGTGCGCCCTGAAACCGACTCGCCGCGATCGGCCAACTCGCCAATGTTCAATTTGATGACGATTTCCTCGTTTGCTCGAACGACATCTAATTTCGCTTCGCTGCCTGCCTGAGTGCGACCGACGTAGTGAGGTAAATCCGAAGACAGATCGATTGCCTGACCATTGAACGCGGTGATGACATCACCCTCTTCAATGCCACCATCTTCAGCAGGAGAGCCCTCCAGCACTCGGGAAACCAGCGCACCGTGCGGCCGATCCAGACCGAAGCTCTCTGCAAGATCGCTGTTCACTTCCTGAATGACAACCCCAAGCCAGCCCCTGGCAACTCGCCCGGAAATCTTCAGCTGCGCAACGACTTCCATCGCGATGGCTACAGGGATCGCGAACGACACACCCATGAAACCACCCGAATTAGAGTAAATCTGAGAATTGATGCCAACCACTTCGCCCGCAAGGTTGAACAGAGGGCCACCCGAGTTACCCGGATTGATTGCTACGTCGGTTTGAATGAACGGGACATAATTCTCATTGAGCTCCGTTGGCAGGCTGCGACCTTTTGCGCTGACGATGCCTGCCGTGACGGAATAGTCGAAGCCGAAAGGTGACCCTATCGCGAGCACCCACTCACCGACCTTCAGGTCGTCTGATTTCGCGAGCTGCACTGTCGGTAGAGAACTGGCTTCAACTTTGAGCAAAGCCAGATCCGAGCGAGGATCAGCTCCAATCAGTTCCGCATTCATTTCGCGACGATCACTGAAGCGCACCAGGATCTCATCGGCGCCATCGACAACATGGTTGTTTGTGAGAATATAACCTTCGCTGTCCAGCACGAAGCCGGAACCCAGAGACTGTGGTCGCGGAATGCCTCTATTGCCGCCTTCGCCGGGTGGAAAAAATCGCCGGAAAAACTCATCAAGTTCTTCATTTCTGGAGCGCGGTCGCTCCTGCCGTGCGGGTGTATTTCTTACAGTACTGATGTTGACGACGGCCGGTGCGTATTTTTCGACGAGTCTGGTGAAATCCGGTAAATCTGCAGCACTCGATGCAGCCGTCAGCAGCAGTGCCAGCATACCCAGAGCAGCCGAAATAACGAGCTTTGTGCGCGAACGCACTATCTTTGTGCGCGAACACGCGAGCGAATACATATACATCTAAGAACCTACTCTACTTATGAGCCAATACTACTAGCAGCCTGTCTTACAACACGCTCCTAGAACTAGAATTTTCGACCGGAATGGCAAATTCGATATCGAGCCACCGATCACCGACTCGAGCTGCGAAAGAACCATACAGCAGCGCTAACAGTAGTGCGACGCTGCCTGCGATCGCAACTATATAATCTGCAGTACCGCTGGCAGCCATGAGCATTACCAGAACAAACACAGCGATGGCGGGTAGAAACAGTGTCGCGGACAATCTGGTCAGACCTCGCCGCGACGCGCTCAGAACGATCGACTGACCTGCCTCCACCGACTGCGAACAGCTGACCCGGGTAATGATACCCGGTGCGGCGAGCCGGCCAAAGCCGCATGTCGTTTTACATGTCTGGCAGGGTGCGCTCACCGCAACGTCAATCCGGTTCCCGGCGCGGGCAACGACGACGCCCTGCCGCAGGACACGATCGCTCGTCATAGCCCCCTCATAGTGCAGCGTTGAACTGAATCGATTGCGCAATTCGCTGGGCCGTTGGCGTGGGCAACTCGCCGACCAGGGTGACCAGGAAATTACTGGCTCGTGGCCCCTTCGTCAGATGGGTGACGGCCACGGTGGCACCGTTGCGCGAAACCATACTTGCAGCCCCCGCAGGCGGCATATCTTCTATAAAAACCGAAAACGCAGCCAGACCGTCCGTGTACATCATCGTGTTTACCGATTTCAGTTTACTCGGCGTAGTACGGATCTCGGTTGCCGACATCTCGAATCCTGCTGGCAGCCAGCTGAGTTGCCACCGCACTTGTGGCTTTGTGACCGGCAGCGTCGGGTCGGCTGCAAGCGAGAGATGAGAAATCCTGTAGCCCTGTGGCTTCGCCGGTTCAAGTGCAGCGGCTGTCACCTCCGCGCCAAGCTTGAGCTGATTGAATTGAAAGATCTCGAGTTTTGAACCTTCGAGGTCGACGAGTTCTGACTGCAGCAGCAGCCGTGTCTCCTTGTCCAGCCACAATCGATAGCCATAGCGGTTTTCGTCCAGAGGTGTGATAGCAAGCCGCACGGCAAGGCGACCTGCGACACGGTCTTCGCCGGAAAACGATAAACTGTAGTACTTTGAAATGTTGTCGTAGCGCCGAACAAACGCCCGCGCGAACGGCCCGGTCGGGATGCTGCTTTCGAGTGCCAGAAGATCATCACCCGGCATGAGAATACAGTCTACTTCCTCACCTCTGCGAACGAATTCCCGCGGTGCGCCGGTAAGATGAATGAGCCGCTCGCGCTGCTCACCTTCGACAAGCATATGCACGATACGAACACTGGCCAACTCTGAACCGCTATAGAAACTGAAGATGCCGTCATAGCTCAACTCGGTGAACGCCCGATTCATATCGGTCAACCAGTCGTGCGGGTCGAGCGCATCCTCGGCGAAGACCTGGAAGCTGCCCCCCAAGCCTGTAAAGCAGAGAAAACACAAAAGAGCAGGGGCGAACGAACGTCTCATGGGCGCTGGTAGGTCGCCCATTTGACGAGCGCAGCGACATTTGCCTGATTCATCGCCCGCTGCTGCGTGTGGTGCATGATGTAGGCTGCCATCCGTTCCTCGTCGGTGGTCTGCGGCACGGCACCCAGACTGACACTATCGGTTGTTGCGCCATTCACGACGACCGCCGCAACTTCGGGTGCTGCTGTTCCAGGTGTATCGTTGATCGTATTCAGGCCCAGCACAACAGCCAACGCTACGCTCGCCGCGACGCCGAGTCCGGTTAATCTACCGAGCCACGGAGTCCTGCCAGCAGAACCAGTCGCGGACTCTATGATGGGTTCAGCCGCATCCTTCTCGACCTCTATCTGCTCCATATCAAGGGCTTGCCAGACTTTCTCACGGAGCAGGGTGGCACGCTCCGGGTACTCGTGGCGCATAACCGAGCCGATGAGGTGGTAGCGATCCCAACTCGTCTTGAGTTCCGAATTCTTTTCGAGTTCATCGAGAACCCGTCGCAATTCAAACTCGTCAGCCTCGTCATCGACGATCGCGGACAAGGATTCTCTCAATTTCTCAGACATCTGCTCTACTTACCTCGCTTTACCGGCCCTTGATCTAGCCGTTATCTACTCTTCAGCTACTCTTTACCTGCCGTGAGCTACTCTTTACCTGCCCTGAGCGGTCCCACCCCTGGCAACCTCTCAGGAGGCACTTTCGCGACCGCTGAGCAGCGGCTCGATTCGTTGATCGATCGCCTCGCGCGCGCGGAATATACGTGAGCGGACCGTGCCCACCGGACAATCCATGATCGCAGCGATTTGCTCGTAGGTTAGACCATCAAATTCCCGAAGAGTTACCGCACTGCGTAAATCGTCGGGCAAGTCAGATAGTGTCGCATTTATCACATTGGACAACTCGTCCCGCGACAACGCAGCTTCGGGACTCTCACTTTCTCTTAGGACCTCAGTTCCGTCCATGAATTCAGCATCTTCAATGTCCACATCCACGCCAGGTGGCCTGCGGCTGCGGGCAACCAGGTGATTTTTCGCGGTATTGATCGCTATCCGATAAAGCCAGGTATAGAAGGCACTTTCGCCACGAAAGCGGGGCAACGCCCTGAACGCTTTGATAAACGCCTCCTGGGTCACATCTTCGACGTCCTGCTGGTCTCGCAGATAGCGGCTAACAAGATTCAAAATCTTGTGCTGATAACGGCTGAAGAGGAGATCAAAAGCCTGTTTGTCGCCTCGCTTAACCCTTCGGACAAGTTCTTTGTCAGTATCCTTCGCCACTGCGTCCCTACGTTTACTCCGTGCATTGCATAACCTGGGCTTGCTACCGGGTCTCATCACCGGGGCTTTTCGCACCGAGACATCGGATCACAGCCGCGGCGCAAAGTTCCCTTGTCACGCCAGCCGGGCGGATATTCTGCCGCTAACCAGGGGTTTATACTAGCGGCCGGGGTACAACAGACGATACGGGTCGGACAGGCATGACACAGCGATTCTCTACAGACGTTCTGATCATCGGTGGCGGTTCCGCAGGACTCAGCGCGGCTTTGAATCTGGCCGAACATGTCCGTGTGACAGTGCTCTGTAAAGGCGATATCGAGAGCGCATCATCGCATTGGGCGCAGGGTGGTGTGGCCGTGG